>CAYMPA010000308.1:0-1513 GCA_964392105.1 uncultured Enterobacteriaceae bacterium | reverse complement strand
TTGCAGCTGAGAGAAATTGTTGTCTGTTCATTAGTAATTTCCTTTTTTTGGTTGATAGACGGAGTGCTTGTTTCAAAGTATTGGTCGTTTAATGAGTCAGAACCTTGCAGTTGGATAAAATAAAGCAGAAATAATGCGGAGGGCTGTGTCTATGGAGTGGATCGATTCAGGCGTCACTACCGTACGTCACAGCCTGAAGATTATAATTCCCTTAAGGAATGGCTTGGTTAGTCATTAATAATTGTTGCTGATTGCAATTTAATTTAAGGCTGGCCTGTTAATAATAACGTCCGACAGCAATAATGCGAGAGCGCCAATAGTTATTTTTGAGGTCGGCATAACTCACATGTTTACTGGTTGATGGCGCGTGAATCATTTGCATTTTCCCAATATACATGCCTACATGAGAAGCTTTTGTTTGGTTTAGGTGAAAAAATATGAGGTCGCCAGGCCTGATATTGGAAAAATTCACTCGTCGACTATGTTTGAGTTGTTCAACAGTTGTGCGAGGGATATTAATTCCAAGTTCTTGATGGGTGTACTGCATTAAACCACTGCAATCAAAACCACTGGGATTGTTTCCTCCGAATCTATAGGGTGAGCCCAATAGTTTTTCTATTTGGTGAGTAAGACGTAACCCATCCTCTTGTCTGGCTGCAATGGGATTTATGCTACACCCGTTAGTAAAGTTTAAAGCAGCGATAATAACTATCAATCTACAGCTTAATCGAGGGCCATTATTACAATGTTTTGCGTAAATTCTGGTCATAGTAAGTCTATCGGCCTGTTTTACTTTAGTTGATATCCAGGTAAAGATTTTGTGACCCAATATGCGAAAATAATTCGTGTCGTTGATTTCTTGGGTTGACAAGAGACGTCGGTGTATTGAATCAAGAATCTTTGATTAATGTCGATATGTGGCTATTGGCTGAAGTATTTTTTGTGGAAGGAAGACATGTTTTCACTTTTTCGACGTAAACGAAAAAAAATCCAGCGTTTTAACGAGCGTCAGGCGATTGATCAGTTTTTAACCGTATATGATGAAGAAAAATTTGTGCTTTTAGGTCGAGTCGATGATCTAAGCATGGGCGGGATGTGCGTGATTTCTGAGCTTGATATCCCGATTAAAAATACGGTTAAACTGGCCATTGAGATCCCCGTTCAGGATGGTGAGCCTCAGACAATCTATCAAAGGTGCGAAAGTGTCTGGCAATACGCTGATGAAAACTGTGGCTTGAATAAGATAGGCTTTCGTTTTGTTGGTATTAGCGCGGCCAATATGAAGATCATCAATGATATAATTACTCATCAGCCAAATCTGGCTGGCTCTACAGTGTTTCCACCAGAATCTGGATAAATTAAATTTATGGTGCATTTGAGTGACTTTGGTCTTGAAGTTTTGTACGGAGTCATGGATAATTCACCGTTCTTGCGCGCCCGTAGCTCAGCTGGATAGAGTACCTGGCTACGAACCAGGCGGTCGGACGTTCGAATCGTTCCGGGCGCGCCATAT
>CAYMPA010000307.1:0-1517 GCA_964392105.1 uncultured Enterobacteriaceae bacterium | reverse complement strand
TACAAATAACAATTCGCAGAGTCCTCTCTGCGAGAGAGACTCTGCTTAAACAAAAAACTTAATCATACTTCACATTCGCCGTTCCAAATATATAGCAAAATATGATAGGTGTGTTGCATACAAAAAAATCCGACCTTCTCATATGCCACTCATCATGAATAGACCTGCCCGATGAAGAATACACTGTATTGAAAAGAGGATTCAGTGCATCTACTATAGTTTTTACAAGCACGTGTGAATGAGCAGAGGTGCTCCCGTTTTCAACGTTTGCATATATAGCAGCATTTTTTGTTTCGAGATTGTATGCAAAAGTTATCCCGAAATTCCCGTAAATATTATAAAACTCATCTAAGTCAGCTACAATAACCGAATCAGAGTGAAATCCTATCTTACTCAGCCACGAAGCCTGAGCTTTTACAAGATCCCTCAGATCAGGGAGTGAGATAACTGCACCGTCATAATATATATCGAAATCGTACCTCCTCACTTTACACCACGACCACTCCATCGGATAGTAAGCTGTTTGCGTCCAGACAGGGAATAAAGAACCCGGACCTTTATCACCAAAGACATAATAACCCCCTCCGTTCTTATTACCCCAGCAATTAGCCATTGGTCTGAAAACACCATCCGTTACAATAGATATAACAAACGATATACCATCAGAGACTACCTTGCATAATTTATCAAGCCATGAGCTTTTAGTGATAATTCTAAGATTCTTGATCCTGTCCTGAGATATGTTTGCAATCTTTCTACCAAATATTTTAAAAACATCATTGCTCACTCCAGTTGTATCCCTATCGAGTACAATCTTACCTGTACCTTCAAGAAATCCCATTGAATTCTGACCGAGAGTCATTTCGGAAGATTTCATCATCGCAGTATCAACGCCGTATCTTCCATCTAAAGGTTCGAAGATTTCCAGACGTATAGAATCTGTCTTTGAACCTCTCATCTCAAACGGTCCCGTAAATCCGATTACCTGATTACTGGTTTCGTAGAGGTAAATCTCATCATTTATGCTCGGGTCAGATATAAAATCATTTCCATCTTTTCCTTTCAAAGTTGTTGTATCTATAAAATCATTTAACGGACTAATTGTAAACTGCCATTGACCATCAAGTTCTGTTGTAGTTATGTTGTTTACTATATCATCTTCATCCTCAGTACACGAATAAATAATTAATGAAACTGAAACAATAACAATAAATAGTAATGCAGCAAATGCTTTTGATTTCATTTTGATAATTTTTATAATTAATGAATATGATTTATTTATTATTATCAACCATGTGTATATAAGTCCCGTTAACCAATTACATAGGTGATAATTATGGATTTATAAAGGTTATTATATTCTATTTCTCAAAAATAATGAAAATAGAGTAAAGAAAAACTTCAAAAGTGAATTCAGGAACTCATACCCACCCGATTCATGGAAATATGACCGGCATTCTGAATCCTATATTGAATTGCTGATTCGGTTTTAAATAGATATTTTGCGTAGTTATTTT
>CAYMPA010000306.1:0-1549 GCA_964392105.1 uncultured Enterobacteriaceae bacterium | reverse complement strand
ATACCAATTCCCATCGTTGCGGCACAAAGTGTCCAACCGATAAAGGCATGGACTATAGCATGTTTCACATGACTTGATATCAAGATTTTATTAAAAAACATGGTTTTTCGTGAATTAATTGACATCCACCTCTTGATTTACATCAATTTCTCCATCCTCCGTCCAATACTTATTTTCTTCAGCTACCGTCTTTGCAATCAGTTTTTGGCATGTTTTCGATGTGATCTGGGAAAAAGCCAAAGGCAAATTATTGCGAAATTTTCGGAACGTAAAGTCACAATGTTTGGCCATATAATTTTTCATAACTCCCCAGCACATTTCAATAGGCTGAAGCTCAGGGTGGTACTGGGGTGTTCGTAAAATAGAATGCTCCGCTGCTTCTGCTATTTTATCAATCTTGTACTCAGGTTTTGGTTCAAATGATTTACACAGAGCGTACAACTCAGCTTTCAGCAAATCTTCTCCCCATGGAATTCCTTTGTCATCCAACCATTTGCGCAAATGTTCTTTGCGTGCGTTTGATTTAGGAAATGTGTTTTCTTCTGTGGTATTATGATAACTGGCATTGTCCATAATGATAATTGAGTTTTCCGGAATATTAGGCAATAACTGCTCTGTAAACCATCTAGAAAAGTTACCCCAATCCATTTGGCCATGGTAATCACCGGTTCTCTTTTTTGCTTCAAAAACCAATTGAGCATTGTTGACCCAGCCGTCAAGCGTGATTGCATTCACTACAATCAAGCGTTCTCCCTTCCCGGCTGGCTTATTCACGTCAGGACCATCCTCATCAAAATACCAAGTGAACTGGTTAGAGTGATTTTTATTTATGAACGTTTCATCAAGGTAAACCTCAGGGCGTACAAGCGATCCATCCAGTTTCCGGTTCAAACGTTTCTGCCTAAGGTACCGTCTCCTTGCTAGAATTACATAATCCCGCTCTTTCAGGGCTGAACGTCGTTTCCCGGTTCCATAAGTGAAACCCCACCTGCTCAATGTCCTCCATAGTGTTGTTGTGGGAAAATTGTAATCAGGGTTAGTTTTTGCTAAATGCTTGCGAACAAGATCAACTGACACATGCCGGCCTTTCAGGTTTTGGGAACGTATATACTGCCGTACAAATGGCTGTAAGCTCTGGGGAATCGAATATTCTGGCCTGCCTCGTGTTTTGGGTAAGCTGTCCAGAACGTTTTGCTTATTCTTATTATACTCGGCCATGATTCTTCTAACCGTAGCCTGGCCAATACCTAAACCCTTTGCCGTTTGTTCTATAGCCCACACTGCCTTGAATGTCTTTTGACGGCTCTCAATATCATTAAATTGTTTTAAATTGATTACGAGTTGTTTCATACCTTGTGTGAATTCTTTACCTTGAAATGACATTGGCGCAACCCCATATAACTTTTAGCAATAATCCCCGGATTTTGCCAAAAATTGTATGCTATTGCAATAGGGTTGTCAAGCAAAAAATATCAAGTCATATGGAATATGCTATAATATTTCAAGTTTCGCACCTGGTATTTTGAGAAAAGCCGCATCAGGCATAGGC
>CAYMPA010000305.1:0-1591 GCA_964392105.1 uncultured Enterobacteriaceae bacterium | reverse complement strand
CGCTTGAGTATTTGTATCCCCGGACATTCGTCGAAAAAGAAAAGATTTTGTGGGGGATTCAGATACAAATCAATCAGGTGGTTCATTTTGGGGAAGAAATCTGGATCTGTAATGTGGAGAAAATAGCGGGATTGATGCGGCTTGAGATTGTTTTCTTTCAAGATTCGTTGGATGGTAGACTTGCTCGGAATGGCATTGATTATTTCAGGATGTTGTTCTAAATGAGTTGCTGCCCACCTTATTGTCCATCGTCCTGAATTCGGTAATGGTTGGGTTTGACAATAAAAACCTATCAACTCCAATCGCAACTCCTCTGAGTAAAGAACTGGACGTCCAGAGCGTTCAAAATCAGCAACATTTCCAACTTCATTTATGCGTTTAATACTCCGACTGACAGTGGAAATACTACATCCCGCAAATGTTGCTGCTGCACAAAGGGTCAATCCGTGTGTAGCCAAGGTTGCAGCGGCCTTGCGACGCATAATGGTGATGGAATGTATGTCGGCTTGAATTGGCATAGAGTGTAATGTCTTTACTCCAACATTGTTAAGTATGGTGAGAAGTTTTTTTTAAAGATTTAACCAGTTTGGGCAAGCTCTTTTTAATCTCCATCAAGCCGAGTTTTTTCATATGCCACCGGACTGCACGATCAGAAATGGCAGTTTTCAGGTTATCGTTTACTACTTCCGCAAGAGCTTTGCCCGAAACAGAATGTCCTGCTATTGATCGAGCAGCAAATTGTTGAACCAGTTCAGCCTTCACCTGAGAATCGAAAAGCAAATCGTTTGCTTGCCCCTTACGCTTATCTGTAAGCACTTCCGTGACGCCCTCATTTACCAATTTATTCGAAAGGTCTTGACAATGAGCTGCGGTGATTCCTAATGTGCTTGATGCCGTTTGAGCTGATATCAAACCAGCTTGCAATAAGGTTAGTATTACTGACCTCAAATGGAGCTTATGCCTTCGCAGTATCACTATTTGTTTCTCAGAATCAAAAAAAGTGATCAGGCAACTATCTCCTTCTGTAACTACAGACACTTCCTGACTCTGAATCGCAGGTTGCTGTAGTTGGTGTTCATATACTTTAGCAGACTGCCTACGGTCACTCAGAGCAATCAGTCCACCTTTTGAAATTCTCTTTATAACTGTTTTTCCAGATTCTTCAGGCATTCCCACAAGTGACGATATTGCGCCTATTTTTGCACCCAATAAATACAGAGAGAAAAATAACATTTTCTTCAACACTAATTCTGGTAATACCCGTAAAACCTTTTCAATTCGCTTATTAGAATTTGATGACGAAAACACCATATCTTGGCAATCCATAATTTACCCGCTCGCGCTGTATTGAACCATCTTATTTTTCACCGACGCCTTTTACTCCGCCTGAATGCTGGGATTCGGTGACAACAATACAGCAAAAACAGGTTCAATGCAAGGTGAATTTCAGAAAGACAAATTACCAAATGTTTAGTCAAAACTTTTGGGACGGGGTACTAATACATAATCAACATCATCATCCAAACCAGCAATGTAAATGGGTTTACCGTCACTCGCTCCTAAATGGATATCTTCAGAGCAGTCCGCCGAG
>CAYMPA010000304.1:0-1601 GCA_964392105.1 uncultured Enterobacteriaceae bacterium | reverse complement strand
AATCTTGTTTATCGTACATTTTGATTGAGTTCTCTTCAACCCGGTGTCTGATGCGTGTGCCTTCGGCTCGTTTTCTGATATCACTGACGACTTCTCCTTGAAATCGTATATTGGAGCGACGTTGGAGAAAACGCATCACATCTTCTGAACTAAACAGTTCTATTGCATAATGAGTCAAATTTTTGTAAAGTTCTTTGAGATAAGCTGGATTTTTAAAAATAATATCTGTGGCATATTCTGCTTCGCGTATTGTCCAGTAGTAGCCATGGATGTCTAATAATTTCACAAGCGGATTGAATTTATCTGAAAATCTATCAAGCAGTTTATGCCAGTTTCGTTTGATAGTGGCATCGGCCATTGCCTGGACTTTTGGAATGTCATCGATATCAATAAAACAGTTATCGCGACGCTTGTAACCAATACCGGCTTTATCCATCTCTCTGGCCAGCCATTCTCTACCGTTAATACAAACTTGCATAGGAAATGGAAACCAGGTTTGAAGGCGAATATGCATAAATCCAAATGTCCTGTCAATGCAATAAAAGTAAAAATGAAGACATTTGCGTTTGGCGGGAACCAGTTGAAGTTTTTTCGATGCTCTGTCTCTCCGGGTGGCGAAAGACTGGCAGCGCTCGACACATGATAATACACAGATCAAGCCATGAGTGATACCGTCTCGTTCCATAATGGTTTTGGCGATTTGTTCTTTCGATTTGCTTGAGGACTGGATATAGATATAGGGCCGATTATGGGTTTTAGCTATGGCTTTACCGTGGTCTTTTAGAATTGTGGATTGCTTTTCAACAAACGATCCAAAATCTTTGAGAAGAACGTGACGACATGAAAGAAATGTATTCATACCTTCAATATGACTTACGGAACGTAAAGTGCCGCGAAAGAGCACTCGATCAAAACCGGAAAGTACACTTCGTATGTGCTTTTTATGTCGAGTAAGAAATTGCTCCATGGTATTCCCCTTCTTTTGGATTGTCTTAGCAACTCTCCAATATAAGAAGGGAATGCCTGGTATTTCAAATAAATTTGACATGGTTACAATTATCTCTGCCTATTTGGTTGCGGCCAAAGGCCGCGCCAAGTTTCTCCGGGACATATCACTTTAAAACATGTTGATCTATCCCTTAAGGTGGATTTATTTAAATTATAAGTGTTGAAGTAAAGTTTGGATACACTTTATCCCTCAGCAGGGCTAGAAATCCTGGATGTGCTGTGACAATCATCGTCTTTAATTATTTTTGTGAGGAGTATATATAATAGGCCTGAAATGGGGCCAATAATAATAGACAGCAGCAACCTGTATAAAAAAAAGTTCAGTCCAAAATATCCTATCTCAAACGGTATTCTAGCCGGCCCAATTATGGTCTGACCCGTCAAATAGCTCACTAAAAGTGGATTTTTGATGCCTTTGTTTTTTAATTCTATGACAATTGGATAAATTGAATATACCGGTCCCGGAGTTAATACTCCGAGTATCGTTGCATAAAGTAAATATGAAAATTTATTTTGATTTAAATGAGACTCAACAAAGTTAGAGGGTACCAGATAATGAATCACGATAGAAATTAAAGTGGCTAATACAGTTA
>CAYMPA010000303.1:0-1605 GCA_964392105.1 uncultured Enterobacteriaceae bacterium | reverse complement strand
ACACAAAAACTCCCGAAAATGGTTGAAGTCTATTGGGGTGCTAATGGAGAACAATTGATTGGTGAAATGTGTTGTCAGCCTTATTCCGAAAAAGCAGAATCTGAATTATCTGAAGAAACAGAAGAAATTGATGAACCAGAAGAGCCAAGTAATATCCCAGGGTCGGGAGCAAGGGCTAAAGAAAAAGTAAACGAAAAACAGGAAAAAGCAAATCCAGTAGGAAATTCATCTTCAATTAATAAATTAATGTTAATCGGTGCCGTAATATTTATTTTTATAATTGCATCTTTTCTTATTTTATGGCTCTTCCCCTGATCGAGTGGGTAGATTACTGTAAGGACTATGAGAGATAAAGAACTGTATCAACAAATTATGGGCATAACGCATCCGTGGACAGTGACAGAAGTTGAACTATCATTGAAAGAAGGTGAAGTAAAAGTTCATGTGGAACAAGAAACGGACACACAACAACACTGTCCCCATTGTGATGCTACCTGCCCCGGTTATGACAAACGACAGCGAACCTGGCGTCATCTGGATACCTGTCAGTTTAAGACATTTTTGGTAGCTAACGTCCCACGTATTAATTGCCCCGAGCACGGTGTTGTAACGATACCTGTACCGTGGGCAGAGCCGGGATCGGGCTTTACAGCCTTGTATGAAGCCCTGGTTCTGGACTGGCTTAAAGAAACGACCACACAAGCGGTATCACGTCAGTTATCAATAAGCTGGACGGCAATTGACGGCATCATGCAACGTGCGGTCAAACGTGGCCTGGCACGACGCAAGATAGAAGCACCTAAACATATTGGCGTGGATGAGACGTCGTTCAAAAAAGGGCACGATTATGTCACCGTGGTATCCAATGGCAAACAAGTACTGCATGTGGCGGATGAGCGCAAGACACGTAGTCTGGACAGTTACTATGACACCCTGACAGAGGAACAAAAAGCCGGGATTGAAAGTGTCTCCATGGACATGTGGTCGGCCTACATTAAATCAACCCTGGCGAATATTCCCGATGCAAAGCACAAGATTGCGTTTGATAAATTTCATGTGGCCAAATACCTGAGCGATGCAGTCGATGCGGTTCGTAAACAAGAGCATAAGGTATTGATGAAGGATGGCTATGAGGATTTAAAAGGCAGCAAATACGATTGGTTGACCAACCCTGGAAACCTGAGTCGCAAACGACAATGTTCATTTAAAGTACTCAGAGAAAGCACACTGAAAACAGCCCGTGCCTGGGCTATTAGAACCCTGGCCATGTCACTCTGGGATTATGTCAGTCGTACCTGGGCAGAAAAGCGTTGGAAGCAATGGTATGCCTGGGCAATAAGAAGCCGATTAGAGCCGATAAAAAATGTGGCAAGGCTTATCAAGAAACACCTTTGGGGCATACTCAATGCGATCTTGTTGAAGGTCAATAACGGTGGTGCAGAAAGTATCAACAGTCGGATAAAAGCTATCAAGGTACGCTGTCGTGGATTTCGCAATAAAGCACGCTACATCAATGCCATTTACTTCCATCTGGGCGAACTGGATCTCTATCCGGAAGGGGTAAACCGATGAGTTCTACCCACTTGATTTAATGAAGAGCCAAAT
>CAYMPA010000302.1:0-1608 GCA_964392105.1 uncultured Enterobacteriaceae bacterium | reverse complement strand
GTTGAAGAGGCCTTAAGCAATGACAAAATGATTGCATTTAACGCATGTTCGCATAGTGAACTGATAAAAATCGCATATGAGGATTTTGCACGCCTGGTTAAACCTAAGGTTATAAGAATCTCAACACAATATTCATTAGCACCTGCCTGATAGATTGATGTTTGAGATTGTGTGAGATGTAGATGGGAAAATTTCAGGAGCATGTATTAACTACTGCTGATTCTTTGTCACGACATTTTTCTGACAGCGGGACAAAAAATAATTTTCCTATTGACGGGACAGTAACTGATTTTGACCGTTGGTTAACGAGAAAATTTCTGGCAGCTATTGGCTATCCGAGTGTGACTTTGCAAATATGGAATGGTGAAAAAGTTAAACTGGATAAAGAATCATCAGTTGCGACAATATGTATTAATAATCGTAATTCACTCTTCAAGCTAATCATTGACCCGAAATTTTATTTTGGTGATCTTTATAGCAGTGGTGCTGTGGATGTGCACGGTGATTTGCATGCCTGTCTTGATTATATATACCGTTCCATCAATAAATCAGGAAATTATTCTTTCCTGGACGTATTCAATAGATATCGACGTAGTGCAAACAATTTGATCAATGCACGTAAAAATATTCATCATCATTATGATATTGGTAATGTTTTTTATAAGCAATGGCTAGATAGTGAAACCATGCAATATACCTGCGCCTATTTTAAAAAACCCGCAATGTCACTCGAGCATGCGCAGATAGCAAAGATGCACCATATCTGTCGGAAACTGGAGTTAAAACCAGAACAAACTGTTGTTGAGGCAGGTTGTGGTTGGGGAGGTTTCGCACGTTTTATGGCAAAAGAATACGGTGTTAAGGTCAAGGCTTATAATATCTCGCATAAACAGATCCTTTATGCAAACGAACAGATCAGTAAATCAAGTTTATCCGATCAAGTTGAATATATTGAAGACGATTATAGAAATATAACAGGGCAGTATGATGTTTTTGTTTCAGTGGGTATGCTTGAGCATCTCGGTGTTGAGTATTATCACGATCTCGGGTATGTAATTAATAATTGTCTCAATGATAAAGGTCGCGGGTTAATCCATAGTATTGGCCGAAATGAACCGGGTTTGTTAAACGCATGGGTTGAAGCACGAATTTTCCCCGGTGCTTGCCCTCCAAGTCTTGGGCAAATGATGCAGATCTTTGAACCCTATTCATTTTCAATATTGGATATCGAGAATCTGCGTTTACATTATGCGAAGACACTTGAGCATTGGCTAAAACGCTTTGAAGTAAAGCGCGGATCTATTCAAAAAATGTATGACGAGTCATTTGTACGTAGCTGGTATTTATATCTTATAGGTTCGAAAGCGGCTTTTACTTCCGGGACAATGCAATTATTCCAGGTGTTATTCACGCGACCGCATAATAATGATTTGCGTTGGTCTCGTTCTCACCTTTATCTTAAGGACACTTCTAAAAATGCACTTTTTTCGTGATAGTAGTGTCAGCACCGTACTCGAATCCTCATGTATGACATATACACTGCGGTTCTCGGCTCTGGCTTCCTGCTTCGCTCTCGGTCTCCGTTCCAGACTCGACTCTACCGATTAC
>CAYMPA010000301.1:0-1613 GCA_964392105.1 uncultured Enterobacteriaceae bacterium | reverse complement strand
GTTTTTATATTATTTTGTGGGGATAGGTCAGGAACGGACCCCTTTGAAATGGCGCACCCGGAAGGATGAATCTAGGCACTGGACTGAGAAAATCACTCTCACTACTTAATAACCTATCAGAGGCCTGTAAACGGCCAAAAGTGCACATTCATTTCAAGATTCAAGACTTGACTCCCTTTCGGTCAGCAGCATGAACTGATACATTATTACGTCCCGCTTCCTTACTTTGATATAGTGCACGATCTGCATTTTTCAGAAGTTCATCTAAATCGCTTGCATGCGCGGGATAACTAGCAACGCCAATACTGACTGTGGTTTTAATCTGATTTCCTTCCAAGTCAAACGAAGTGTTTTCAACTGCTTTTCGGATTCGTTCAGCCGCTTCAAGGGCAGCCTCACAATCCGTTTCAGGCAATAAGGTAATGAACTCATCACCACCGTAACGCGCCAGTTTGTCTGATTCACGCAGACAAGACTCGATAGATTTTGCCACGGTCTTGATCAGATGGTTGCCGGCATCATGCCCGAAACTGTCATTAACTACTTTCAGACCATCGGCATCGATCATCAGGACTGAGAAAACGTGTTTATATCGGCTGGCTTTCCTGATTTCAGACGTCATTGTATTATTAAAACTCCTGAAATTATCAAGACCTGTCATTTCATCCGTTTCTGATAGCAGTTTGAACATTTTTTTTGCATGGTGCAGATCAGCAGACAACATGGTTGTGAGATAGGCTACCAGAAGGTATGGCGAGAACACTGTCATCAGCATACCAAAATTCTCCAGCGAAAACGTGTTAGAGCCGTAAACCGGAAAACCCATATAAATGTAAACACAGGTGATCAATGCGAGGATCAGTAGAGTAGTAACTTTACCGAGAGTCACACCGCTGGTGATAATGACAAGAAGATAGAGATTCAACAAAGGACTGTTTATCTTACCTGTATTCCAAAGGACCCAAGTGATGTAAATAATCATTACCCAAATTTCGATGGCCAGTTTCCAGCGGGACTCACGCCGGTAAAAATTCAGAAAGCGAAATGCAAGTACAAAACCCCCATACAACAAACTTGATTTGATAATCAACCAATCGTCTACGACAATTGTACCGGGTGTGACCAAGTAGAGAATAACTAGGATCAACAACAGCCATTCGAGTTCAGCAACACTGCGTGAAAATCCCTTGAGTTCAACAATATCCACACTGACTTCGTCAAAAAAACGGAATTTATCGTCTGTTTTTAACATGTTAATTTTCCTGCCTCGCCACCTTCAGCATTAGATAAAGCAAATTAAGTTTTAGTTAAATTGGCAGGATTAATAATTTTAGATTTTAAATAATAAAAGTGATTCTCTTCAAATGAAAGAGGTCTACTTTTTTCATCCTCATTTATTATTACTGAATCAATCATGCGATATATCCATGATATAGAAAGAAACCGGGTGATAATCATTTTATACCGGAACTGTTACCTATGTCTCCGGTATAAAGTGTTACCCATGTGCCCGGTATGGACCCGTAATGAAATGGCGCGCCCGGACGGATTCGAACCGCCGACCCCCTAGTTCGTAGCCAGGTACTCTATCCAACTGAGCTACGGGCGCGTTG
>CAYMPA010000300.1:0-1618 GCA_964392105.1 uncultured Enterobacteriaceae bacterium | reverse complement strand
CACTGCTGTCCCGTTAACTTTCACAGCAGTGCCATTTGATTAATATCAGTGAGATTATCACGAGTAGGGTCACCTCGTAATAAAGCCATCAGGTCACGTTTTTCAAACAGATTAAGTTGTAATAGACGCAAAATTTGTTGCATGCTTTTCTTTAGTCTTGATTGAAACTTAATGAAAGCTAAAAGCAGGTAAACGCATAAGGCGATCCAGATCTGTGTCATGACTGAATTTTTACTCGTGCCAACAAAGGATTTAATTTTCAGGTTTTGTTTGACCCATTTAAAGAATAATTCAACTTGCCATCTCGCTTTATAAATATCAGCGATAGTCTTAGCAGAGAGTTTGAAGTTATTTGTTAAAAAGATATAACGTTTACCGGTTACGTGATCTCGATAACCAATTCGTCGTAATTGAACCGGACATTTTTTTGATGTCACAAGTCCGGTAAACTCGATAATATGGTCACTTGTTATCCCTTTACTTTTCATGACACTTTGACGTTTTAATATACGTATTTTGGCATTCGTTTTTAAACGAGTCACAAAGAATATTCCTTTATCTGTCAATTGTTTATACCAATGGTAATCAGTGTAGCCCCTATCAATAGCAACAATACTACCCTTCGGGAATTCCAGTGTGCGACCGACGGTGACATCGTGATTTTTACCTTCCGTGACGGTAACAAACTCAGGTAAATAACCTTTATGATTAAGACCCACATGGAGTTTTATTGCGCCCTTGGTGCTACGAAAATCAGCCCATGGGAAAACCGACAAACATAAGTCTATGGTAGACGCATCCAGTGAATAAAGTGGGTTTTGAAATCGAAAATTATGCCCTGGTGCAATCCCTCGACAACGTTCCAATAATTTACCAAACAGTGCTTCATACAATGCAAAAGGCTTCTCTTCATTGATGCGTGAGAGATTAGAACGAGATAATTTTGCGCTACCTAAATGATAGAGTCGATGGGCTTGTGCACTCATATTATCAACGATGTCTCTCAAGCTATTTCTTCCTGATAGTTGAGCCATCGTCATAGTGACAAACTGTGACCAGCGCGACGCTGTACGAAAAGAACGACCTGTATGGTGTTGTTTTGCAAGGGTCTCAAACTCATGTCTCGGTATTAGTTTCAGAAGTTGTGAAAAAACAGTATTATTATGACTCATGGCCTGATTTCCTTTTGTTTTTAATGACTTGTCGTGATTTCATTATAACAAATTTAATGGGATTTCAGGCCTGTTTCTTAATCCTTAACGGGACAGCAGTGATATATTGTATATTTTAAAGATGATTCCTGTTAATACATTGATCCAAATCAAATTCGAGTCAGGCAAGTAAGCCACCTATCAGCGCACCTATTAACAAGGGTGGTATATACAATATATAAAGTAGTAATCCACCACCGGCCAGTACAGCACCAATTACTGGTAAAGTTGTAAGCATAGTCCCGGCAAAGAACAAACCAATTGCGACAACAAGTCCGGGAAGCAATGCGGCTAAAATACCTGCAAGTACACCACCTGCTTGTTTACCACCAACGATTCCTGCGATTAATGGTCCCAGGCCAGGTAACCAGAATAAAAGAAGGGATATGATGAACATCCAGATCATG
>CAYMPA010000299.1:0-1646 GCA_964392105.1 uncultured Enterobacteriaceae bacterium | reverse complement strand
ACGTCTCAGCAAGTATGTGTGATTGTTAGTTACACAGAATTATTTACAGGGTCGATAGAAAGCTTTAATGATTTGCCTAATGCCTCAGCAACTTTTTCAAGTGTAGATAAACGAATATTTTCTGCATGATTTTCGATGCGTGATATAGCAGATTTTTTTGTTTTAAGCTTTCTCGCCAGTTCTTCCGGTGTTAATCCCGCATTTTCTCTTGCTTGTCGCAATATTATACCTAATTTGAAATCTGCATAACCAGATTCATATTCATAGACGAAGGATTTATCTTTTAATTTCCTTTTTTAATGTATTTCATTAAATCACACATTTTAATGTTGAGATAATGATGTTAAGTGCTGAATAGTTTGATTTTCTCAAGCGGCTGTGTTTAGTGAAATAATAACCTCTGCCCCGAGTGACTTGATGGCTTCCTCCATGCGTGGAAGTTTTGAACCATAGTACGGATCACACATGCGCCGGATCTCACGGACATCAATATTTAATTTATTTGCCAATACACTTTTAGTTGTTTTTTTATTACGCATGGCAATATACAAAGCCGCTTTCATCGCCATCTGCGCTGGTGGAGTAACCATGGTCATACCGCTTTTTATGGGAGAGGGCACCGGTACTTTCTCGCCATTAACAATGAGTTCAGCAAGGGCTTCTTCCAGACAGTCCACAGCCTCTTCCAGTGCCGCTTCACGAGTCGCACCATCAGTCACGGCAAACGGGATATCAGGAAACGTTACCAGGTAACGTCCACTCCTGTCTTTTCTTACTCGTACTGGATAATTAAAGTTAAACATTGTTATTACCTGAATAAATAGAATGTGTTGTAGCAGTTCATTTCGATCAATACCGAGCTCATCAAGAATCGCCTTCAAAAGACCAGTCCCGATCTCCTTATTCAGATCCTTGATAATGACACGATGCTTACCGTAATAGAGTATTTTGTGCGAACCTTTTCCACGACGTTTTTCAAGCTTGACTTCCATACCCGTGTCCTTACCAAGTTTCCTTATCTTTCGATAGAACTCGCTTCCCTTCATAAATGAAATATAGGACGTTTTCGTCCTATATACAAAGACATTATTGTCCTAAATAAATTTATCCCAACAAACCGGGTTTTGACACAGGGCGTTTACTGTGAATTATTCGTTAAAGTGTAAAGTGGGATCAGATACTGTCAGATCCCACTTACTCCACTAAATTTTGCTGGATAAAACGGGTGATTTCGTTTTGTTTACCGATTATTATTTTCGTATTATTTTCTAACTGTTGGTAACGTATTTTGTTATTACGGATACTATAGCAATCTAGCGACAAGCGAGTTCTTTACATTCTTCTTCCTCTTCTCTTAACGGATAGATAGCCCCAGCAGATACTGCTTAATAGTCTGCATCACCTAAATTATCCTGATTAATGTATCAGGATTGATATTTATTAATTCAGTGTAATTCTTCAAGACTAACTTCGACTTTCTGTTGCAACACCATTACAAGCATTTCTTCAGATAGGTTGAAGATGCTGTCCATGTGAAGGCGTTACTTTAATTTCGACATGCTGATTAAGCCGGTTCAATACCGTTACAAGTCGATCGATGGTAAAACGCCCGAGATCAGCGTTCCTGATTCGTGAGAAATCAGCAT
>CAYMPA010000298.1:0-1680 GCA_964392105.1 uncultured Enterobacteriaceae bacterium | reverse complement strand
GATGTTGTTAGCAAATTCGCTCACGAAAATGTGACGACTGGCCCGATAAACTATCTGGAATGGGTTAAGGTTGAGCAAAAGCTCAAAGATCAGCTTGCTACTCTTATAAATGCCCTCTCTCCTGAGGATATCGCACTGGTTAAAAATACCTCGGAAGGATTATCTTTAGTTGCCTATGGTATTGAATGGTCTGCAGGTGACAATATAGTTACTACCAACCAGGAATTTCCTTCAAACAGGATTGTGTGGGAATCCCTGGAAAATCAAAGAGTTGAATTACGTCAGATAGATATTGCCCGTCAGGAAAGCTCTCCTGAGGAAGCGCTTGAGCAGGCTTGTGATGAAAATACACGGCTACTTACTGTTAGTTCCATTCAGTTTGCTTCAGGGTTTGCCCTTGATCTGACACGTCTAGGTAAATTTTGTAAAGCAAATGGAATTTTGTTCTGCATAGATGCCATACAGTCACTGGGTGCTTTACAATTTGATGTACAGGCCTGTCATGCAGACTTCGTAATTGCTGATGGTCATAAATGGATGATGGCACCAGAAGGTATTGGACTGTTTTACTGTAACAAGAATCAGCAAGATCAGTTAAAGCTTTATGAATACGGCTGGCATATGGTTGATCAACCAACGGATTATGATCGCAAGGATTGGGTTGTGGCCAATAATGCTCGCCGATTCGAGTGTGGTAGCCCTAATATGATAGGAATCCATGCCCTGTCAGCAAGCATTGGTTTGCTACTTGAAATTGGTATGGCGACAGTTGAAAAAATGGTATGTGCAGTTGGTTTGCATCTGGAAAAGCTGCTTGCAGCTATTGATCAGTTAACCATTGTAAATAGGAAATATAGAAAAGGTGGAATTGTTGCATTTTGTCACCATGCAATACCGAGCGATAGATTATACAAAGAAATGACTAATAATAATATTGTCTGTGCATTACGCTCTGGTTCAATTCGCTTGTCACCTCATTTTTATACCCAACATAAGCAGGTTAATGAAGCCGTAAGAATTATAGAATCAATAATAATGAAGTAAGAAATAATGGTAGATATACAATGCGATGCCTAGTTGCTGACGACCATGAGCTCATACGTGAAGGCGTAAAGATGCTTCTAAGAGATAACTATATCGAAATTGATGTCTTGGAGGCTGAGTATGGGGATGAAGTGAAAAATCTGGTGCAAAAAAATCCAGATTTGTCTTTTATATTACTAGATTATTATCTGCCTGGTACGAATACCCTGACCTTAATTAGTGAGCTTAGTGGACAATTCTCAGCTATACCCGTTATTGTCTTTTCGGGTATGGGTAATGAATCAATGATGTCAGAAATTTTTAATAGGGGTGCAAAAGGTTTTGTGCAAAAAGCCTGTGATAATAAAGCCCTGCTCCAGGCCATTCATGCAATATTGTCAGGTGAGATTTACAAACCAGAATTAAAGAAAATTAATATTGAAGCTACACCTTCTTCATTAATTAGTTTGGTACTAAAACGAAATAAGATTGAGCTTACCGAGCGTCAAAAGGGTGTATTAATGGCTATCTCGAAGGGGGCTACTAATAAGGAGATAGCTGAGTCAATGAATCTTTCTATTAATACAGTCAAAGTACATATTACAGCCATATTAAAAATACTTAGGGCGTCAAATCGAACTGAGGCAACAATCATTG
>CAYMPA010000297.1:0-1708 GCA_964392105.1 uncultured Enterobacteriaceae bacterium | reverse complement strand
GAATCATCCGAACTTAAAAAAATACTCGGTACTATTCTGAATAAACTCTCCTTGTGGCTTAACCCCCTATTATTTGCACAAAATCGGTTTTACTTTTTTGAGTTTTTTTCAGGCATAAATGACCAGAATGATTAGGTAAGAATGGGGGAGGAAAAACCTCCCCCTGACCATTCCAGTCAGTCAGGTTATTCCTGGCGGGTTGCTCTCCAGCAGAGCCCGCTTCCGCTTCACCTGACATTTCAAAATTACTAACAATAAATTTATTGACAACATTTACAGGTAAATCCTTCAGTTTAAAACGCTTCCTTGGGTGTTTTTCGCCCTCAACTATTTCAACCAGGTCTTGTTCCCAGGCCCAAAAGAACTGCTCAGGTGAAAGGTAACAGATGCTGGAATGGATGCGCTGTTGGTTGTAAAATTTGTAAAAATCTTTCAGTACATCCTTCAAATGCCGCAGGTCTTCAAATTCAAATTTCTCTGCCACAAGGCGTTTGATTACTGAGTGAAATGACTCAATGTGACCGTTCTGCTGAGGAGTTGCAGGACGCGTAAACTCCTGAACGATAAAGTTGTCTCGCAAGCATTCTCTTACCATCTTTGCTATAAACTGGCTGCCGTTATCATTCCTAAGTGTAACCGTAATATCCTCGTTTAACAGATCATAAGGTTGGAGGTAATCCTCGATGAGTTCTTCTATCAATGCTTTTACATCGGCTTTGCGGATGCTGTACCGGCATTTCCACACCAGAGCGTTGCGGGTAAATGTATCCAGTATGGTCAGTAACAAGGCATTCTGGCCGGTACCGTGAACATAGATATACTTAATATCGGTTTCCAGCACTTCAAAGGGCTTGTTGGGCAATACCCGGGTGTATTTAACAAACTCCCTACTGGGTGAGGGCTTCAGCGATGAATATAGCAAGGCGTTTTCTTTCATCAGACGATAAACTTTTTTCTTATCAATGCGATAGCCCCGTTGGTTAAGCCAGTGAGTTAATTTGATATAACCGTAATCCACAAAATCAAACCCCAGAAGTTCTTTGATAACTTCCACCAATTGTTCATTGAGAACTGTCGTTCCGTTCACCATTTGGGTATCTACGCTGGGCTTGCGACCGGCCTTGCCATGGCGAGGGCGATAGTAATAGCTCCCCCTACTGATGCCTGCCATAATCACAGCTTTGCTGATGGGCAGTCCCTTAACCTGGTATATCGATACTAATTTCCTTCGCTCTTCCATTGTTGCATCTTTTTTTTTAACAATTCGGCTTTCAGTTGAAGCTCAAGTTCCTTCTCTGCCACGAGTTGCTTAAGCCGGGCGTTTTCACGCTTCATGCGTTGCAATTCCCGCTCGTTACGCTTGACGTATTGCGGTTTGAGTGCTTCTTCGCCATTTGCCTCGAATTTTTCTTTCCAGACATAATACAGGGACTTGTAAATGCCATGTTTGCGACAGGTTTGAACTACTCCGTTACTTTCACCTTCTTTCAATATGGCCAGCTTTTCTTCTACTGTCCATGTGCGTTTTTCTCGTTTCATAATCTTTAATTTAAAGTACAAATCTAAATTAGTACTTTTGTGCAAAAGATTATGGGGCTAAGACAAGACATTCCTCTTGGGACTTGGAATTTGGAATTTGGAACTTTGAATTTGGAATTTGGAACTTTGAATTTGGAACTTTAAGGTCCTTTTATTCCATGCCCCGATA
>CAYMPA010000296.1:0-1776 GCA_964392105.1 uncultured Enterobacteriaceae bacterium | reverse complement strand
AAATTAAGGCCGGATAGACAAATATTTCAGGCATATCCAGCCTCCAGTTCTCAGCCTTGAAATACAGGGGTGTAGCGGTTATTCTCCTTACACCTTAGTGTGTTAAATATGGAAATACAAAGGAGACCAAAAATGTACAAACAAAAACTGTTAATAATGATGACAACTACCGCGCTGGCGCTATCTGCCTGCGCCACCATTGAAGAAAAACTCGCCGAAAGTGGCGCAACCCGGCTTAACGCAAACCAGGTTAAAACCCTTATTGTCGGCAATACCGAAAAGTGGACCAAAGGCGGTGGCTACTACAACCCGAACGGCACCATCGAGACTCTATGGGAAGGTTCTACGCAAAGCGGCTCTTACTCCATCGCTGCAGACGGTAACGTTTGTTTTGAAATAGCCGACTGGGGCAAGACCTGTTATTTCTACATGAATGACGGCGGCACAATCATCGCGATTCATAACAACAAAAACATGGGGCCCCGTGATGTACTGGCGGGCAACCAACTTTCTACACTGTAAAGCAAAAAGGGAGGTTGAAATGAAAACCAGGAAATTAAAGTATTTTACTGCTGTCCCGTTGCCCCATTGGTGGCTTGGATCATGCGGCGAAGTGGGCAGATATTCAGAACGATCTGATTAATAGACTTGTAAGGCTCGAAAAGGCAATTGGCCCACATATCAACTCATTGAAATAGAATGAAAAATGGCTCCTAACAAGGCAAACTAACTCGGATGCGAATTCCGCTGCGCTCCATTTGCACCGGTTATTTGCGCCATTTTGTGCACAAAAGGATAGATGGATGGATAAAGTAAAATTAATCAGACCTGAAAAAATCAATTTGAAAAATCACCCCGTCTTAAATGAGAGCTGGTTGCAAGATGTCATAGCAAAAAATCCAGAAATATTGGGGTTAGGCGATTTGGTTCTAAAAGATAAAGAACGAAAACAACCTCGTGCTGGTCGTTTGGATATTCTGTTGCAGGATGCAGACATCAATAAGCGATACGAGGTTGAAATTCAATTAGGTAAAACAGACGAGAGTCATATAATCAGAACAATAGAATACTGGGATATTGAAAGAAAAAGATATCCGCAATATGAACACTGTGCTGTTATAGTTGCGGAAGAAATAACAAGCAGGTTTTTAAATGTAATCAGTTTGTTCAATGGGAATATTCCATTAATTGCGATTCAGATAACAGCATACAGAAATGGAGAGGAATACTTTCTAACATTTAATACTGTCCTTGATGAAATGAGTTTAGGGTTAGTTGAGGAAGACGAGGAAGTTAGTGCAATAGCTGATAGGCATTATTGGGAAAATATTAAGGGAACACCTAAGACTGTAAAAATTGTAGATGAAGTTCTTACAATTATTACCGACATTATTCCTGGATATGAGTTGAAATATAATAAATTCTATATTGGACTAGCCCAAAATGGTAGTACTGACAATTTTATAATATTTCGAGCTAAAAAAAGTTTTATGAGAATGGAAATTCGACTTGATCATTCTGATGAACTGGAAAGAAAAATAGAAGAAAAAGGGCTTGATTTGATGGATTATGAGAAACGAGCCGGAAGATATCGAATTAAATTGTCAATGAATGACATAAAAAAACATCGGGAATTTATTGCTAAGTTAATTCGCAAAGCAAAAGAGATAGAATCAGAAATCAAAGACAATGATGAAGCAAGCACATAACAAATCACTGCACCGGTTCCACGGCGTATTCGCGCCCAACAGCAAACACCGGGTAGATGTGACGCCG
>CAYMPA010000295.1:0-1813 GCA_964392105.1 uncultured Enterobacteriaceae bacterium | reverse complement strand
TCACGAAAAAATCACTATTATTTGAGGTACTCTTGTACAGTTTATGAATGATCACGGTGTTCTGTAGTTTAATCAGTTAAAAGTTGTTCGAGTATGTTTTGATAAATATTTGATAATATTTCAAGATCATCGACTTTAACGCATTCATTAACTTTATGAATGGATTCATTAACAACGCCGAGTTCAATGACTTCTGCACCGGTTGGTGCAATAAATCGTCCATCAGAAGTCCCGCCAGCGGTTGAACTAATTGTATCTATTCCGCAAATTTCTTTTATGGCATTACAACTTGCGTTTACCAGTTTGCCAAAATCGGTAAGAAAGGGCAGACCAGATAATTTCCATTCAAGATCATAATCAAGATTATATTTTTGCAAAAGCGCAGTGACTTTATCTTGTAGTTCGTCCTGAGAAGTTTCAGTTGAATAACGAAAGTTAAATAACAATGTCACGGCCCCTGGGATAACATTTTCTGCACCTGTTCCGGCATTAATATTTGATATCTGAAAAGTTGTCGGTGGGAAAGAGCCATTTCCCTGATCCCATTCAATCGAGGTCATCTCTGCCAGGAATGTACTGGCTTTGTGAATAGGATTATCTGCAAGATCAGGATAAGCAACATGACCCTGGACGCCTTTAATAGTTAATATCCCGTTTAATGATCCACGGCGTCCAATACGTATCACATCTGCGAGTTGTTTATCACTGGAAGGCTCGCCAACAATACACCAGTCAATCTTGATATTATTGTCATTTAAATAATCTATGACCTTACGGGTGCCGTTGATTGAAGGGCCTTCTTCATCACTAGTAATCAGAAAGGCAATAGTCCCGGTATGATCAGGGTATTTTTGAACAAATTGTTCAGCCGCGATAACCATTGCAGCAATACCACCCTTCATATCTGCTGCGCCACGGCCATAGAGATAACCATTCTTTGTTATGGCCTCGAAGGGATCAGTATTCCAGTCTACCAATGGCCCGGTAGGTACAACATCGGTATGTCCTGCAAAGACAAACAGCGGGCCTGACGTTCCATGTGTAATCCAGAGATTATCAACGTCTTCAAAACGCAGGTGCGTAGCCTCGAATCCCAGTTTTTCCAGACGCTCAGCGATCAATTTCTGACATCCACCATCTTCAGGGGTCACTGATGCACGGCAGATCAATTCTTTGGCAAGTTCAAGGGTGGCTTCCATAAGCTACAAAAATAGGTCCAGATCAGATGTGGCATTAAATATGAAAGGAATATTCTAAGTGATATATAAAATCCTGCAATGGTGAATTCATCAATATATTCATCAAATATATTAAGCGCTTAGTGTATGAATGATATTCTCTTCAAACAAGGATATAGAGAGCTATACTTGGTTATATAGGTTGGTTTATTGGGTCCAAATTTTTTCAAAAAGGAGGGACTGCATAATGTCACTATCTAAATTGAAAGCATACCTGGATCAGGAAAATATTAAATACATTTCCATTAATCATTCAACAGCTTTTACGGCACAGGAAATCGCAGCACTTGCCCATATTCCTGGAAATGAAATGGCGAAGACAGTCATTGTAAAAATCGATGGTAATCAGGCTATGGTTGTATTACCTGCCCCGGATCATATCGATCTTGATTTACTAAAAAGCGCTACGGGGGCCGGGAAAATCAGTCTTGCAACTGAACTGGAATTCATGCCTCAATTTTCAGAGTGTGAAATTGGTGCCATGCCACCATTTGGCAATCTGTATGATATGGATGTCTATGTTGAAGAGGCCTTAAGCAATGACAAAATGATTGCATTTAACGCATGTTCGCATA
>CAYMPA010000294.1:0-1828 GCA_964392105.1 uncultured Enterobacteriaceae bacterium | reverse complement strand
CTCATATATTAATATATATATATAAATTTCCTCATTTATAACGATTTTTCCGCAATTTTATGTTAATTGAAAGATATTAATGAATACAGCAACTAAAATATCATCGTCAAGAAAGCCCGCTGGATATGTTTGGTTGAAAAGGAAATATAAACTACCAGATATTTCTCATGACCACATATCTTGGCTCGCATCTACTAATACACGTCGTAAAAATGGGATAGAGGAGATATTTCCGGCGAGAAAGTTTACTCCGGCTGATACATTAGGTGGTCATTTGGAGTTCGCCTTAAAGTACGATGGTGTAAACCTGCAACTCCTTCACCAGTTGTTTGATCAGGTGAAAAAGAATGAAATTGTTGACCTCATCAAAGAGCGCCAGAGTGGCATTTATAGCAGAAAAATCTGGTTTCTCTATGAATTTTTGACCGACATCAAGTTGCCTGTTGATGATCTGAAGTCTGGAAATTACATCGATTTACTTGATCCAGATGAGTATTGCGTTCGTGAGTTCGAGGATCGGAGTGTACGGAAACGTTACTTATCAAATCGTCACCGTGTAGTAAATAACCTTCTTGGGAATAATAGATTTTGTCCAATGGTTCGTAAATTGGAACTGGATTGGAAGGTGTTGCATAACAGAGCATTAGAAGTATTGAGCGAATATGACAATGCAACCATCATTGGTGCGATTAACTATTTATATACAAAGGAGACGCGTTCTTCTTTTGCAATCGAGAATGAAAAACCTTCAAAGGATAAAGTCGAGCGTTTTGGTAAAGCATTACGCCATGCAAAAGACTGGAAGTCGTTGGAAAAATCTACGTACTTAGAATTGCAAAAAATAATGCTTAATCATCCTGCTGATGATTATCGTGCTATCCAAAATTATGTTGGTGAGAAAATTGGCATGAATGAATATATACACTTCATCTCACCGAAACCGGAAGATGTCCCTTCTCTTATGGACGGGTTACAGGAATTTTTTGATAGATCAAGTTCGCTAAATCCAATCATAGTTGCAGCTATTGCATCATTTGGTTTTGTATTTATTCACCCGTTCGAAGATGGTAATGGACGAACCCACCGTTTTATGATCCATCATATTCTGTCTTCTCGAGGTGTAACACCAGATGATGTTATTTTCCCAGTATCCGCAACGATGCTTGATAATATGCATGCTTATGATACCTGCTTAGAATCTTTTTCACTCCCCATTAAAGAGCTTATAGATTATGAGACCGATGATGATGATTGGACGATACATGTTAAAAATAATACGGCTTATCTTTATCGATATTTTGATGCAACGCCAATAGTCAATTACCTATATAGATGTATCGAAGATACTATTGAAGTTGGTTTAAAGCAGGAATTAGAATTGCTCAATAAATTTAGGAGTATAAAAAAGTTAATCGATCAGGAAATGGATATTCCCAATACCGATTTGGATCGATTTATCAATTTCTGTCATCAAAATGATGGAACTCTATCTAGAAGGAAAAAAGAGCGTTTTTTCCAGGACTACACTGACGAACAAGTTGTACGCATGGAAGAAATTTATCAATCATACTTTACATGATGATCATGTAAAGTATGGTGAAAATTCACCAAACTTTTCCATAAATACTTCTACCTGACCGGCTGCTTCAGTATTAACCAGAAAGTCATTGATATTAGATGACTGACTAATGCTTGCCGAAAACATTACTGTTGACACAAAAATGATACTGTCGACTGTGTTAACGTTAAAGGGCATGAATAAATCGTTGTTTTAATGGTGGCCAGGGACAGAATCAAACTGCCAACACTGGACTTTTCAGTTTGGAAA
>CAYMPA010000293.1:0-1899 GCA_964392105.1 uncultured Enterobacteriaceae bacterium | reverse complement strand
TACAAACGTCGTTACCTCAAACAACACACCTGCAAAGAGTATCGATATCATTATTGGTGCGAGTTTTGGTGCAGGCTAGTCTACATCCTGGATACACCTGCTAACCTACTCATTATATTCTCTATCACTAATAATTATGTCCCGGGTTAACTGCTGATTTCTTTTACTATATCTTTCTTTTAAACTCTCAAACATGACTTCAGCACTTCCCAAATCACTGTTATGGATTTCAGAATCTACAGTGAACACATTATTACAATTTTATGATTACCCCAATCCTGAAAAGGCCGGGGAAATTATCGAAGGCTATGACAAAGACCACGCGCTTAGAACGGCAAAAATGTGTGCTGCCGTTGCACATTATTTAGGTCACGATCCAGAGCGAATTCGTTATTATCAAATTGCCTGTTTACTTCATGACCTGGGACGGTCCGGTCTTGATCAGAACTTGTTTGGCAAAATCTGGACATGGGCCAGAACCCAGGGGATCCCAACTCGACCAGCAGAATGGCGTGCAGTACACCCGGAAACGACCTATGGCAAAGAAACCGAAGCGTTCTGGGATTTGTACTGTGCTCAGTTACAAGAACTGGATATACAAACAAGTACATGGGCAAAAGAACAGGTTGAAATGCGTCTGGGTTATGCAAGACGTTTAAGTCGAGTCATCAGACAGATTAAGCCCAAACTTGAACAACACGATATCCAATGGTCTGATTGGATGGAGAAAGTCACACTGTATTATTACTATCCGGAAAAACTGGATGATGCTCCACCCTGGGTACATGAATTGGGTGAAATCCTGGTGGCCTGCGAACAATTGGAGGCCTTTAGCAACCGCGAACGAGGGAGTGATTATTATAACCGCAATGATGAAAGCTTTGTAGAAGCCTTTAACTACCTGGATAGTTTAAAAGAAAAAGGTCAACTCAGTGCAAAGGTATTATCTTCCATTCGAAGTTTGACTGCACAAGGATTGTTTGACGATATACTAAAGTCTGCTCGTGATGGACACATGTCAGAAATGGATCTGAGTTTCCTACGATCATTAAACACTGAGGATAGATCATGTCAGTAATAACAAAGCAATTCGCACTTGATATGCAAGGTGATACACAGATAGAGAATATTACGGAAAAAACCCGGAGCATACTGAAAGAATCTGGACTCAATGCAGGCATCGTCACACTTTTCATAAAACATACCACCGCGTCAATAATGGTATTTGAAGACGAACCCGGACTAAGACAAGATACTAAAGATATCTGGGATCAATTAATTCCTGCCAATCCCGAGTGGCAACATAACACCCGGAATGCCGGTGAAGACAATGGTCATAGCCACCTGCGTGGACAAATCCAGGGACAATCATTAACCATTCCATTTACAGAACAATCACTGATGCTGGGAACATGGCAGCAAATCGTTGTCGTTGATTTTGATACGCGTGCCCGAACACGAAATATCATCGTTCAAATTATTGGTGAGTAATGTTTTTACGGTTAGCTTAAATAATCAATACAAGCTACTGCATATTTCCCCGATTAATAAGGTTCAGAGGGATAATGTCTATTGAACGAAATATCGGATAAATACTGATCTGATCATTTGAATGTAACTGATAATCAAAATCGACCGGCGTACCATTGGCAAGAATCAGATCAATTTCACTATAAGGAACTGCGCAGGACTCAAGCATATCGCTTACGGTAACTTGTGACTGAATAGTGAACTTAAAAGACCGTTGCTGCCACTCTATTGGCAAATAATCATTCAACTCACCATAAAAACGCAGTGATACCTTATTCATACCAGATAAGTATAGCCCGTTATTTAAAAGACTAATGTGTAGTAGCTCAGACTTAATCTGACACTTTCTTAAAACAGGGTTCAACCTGA
>CAYMPA010000292.1:0-1921 GCA_964392105.1 uncultured Enterobacteriaceae bacterium | reverse complement strand
ATTTTCTCTCTCGTTCAGATACGCATCCAACGGGGGTGGCGCTTATAACATTAGACAAGCAATCTGAGAATGCCATCGTTGTCATTAGTGGGAGCAATTTTCAGCTCGTTGAAAAAGATGTAGACGAAGTGGACATAAATATGAATGATGTGATTGTCAGCGTTTTTGAAATCCCGCAACCTACAATTAAGCATCTGTTTCAAAAAGCACAGCGTTTAAAGGCAAAAACGATATTGAACCCTGCCCCCGCATCTGAAATTATGGATGGGCTACTGGAAACGGTTGATTACCTTATCGTGAACGAAACTGAGTTGGCATTTTTCTCAAATCAATCTCATATCAGTGAAAATGCGGATGTCATCGTTCAACACGCAAAAGATCTTCGCTACCACCCCAATCAGGTAATTATTGTCACACTCGGTGCAAAAGGAGTAATTTGTGTTGCCGGCGAGCAGGTTATTCAGGTTAATGGAATTAGCATAGATGCCGTTGATACTACCGGAGCGGGGGATTGTTTTACAGGCGCCTTTGCCGTAGCGATATCAGAGCAAATGCAGATTGAAGATGCACTTAAATTTGCCAATACGGCTGCCTCAATCAGTGTCCAACAGCTGGGGGCATCAACGTCTATGCCATATCGAAGTGATGTTGAGAACAAACTGCGGAGTAAATCGAATTGAAAAAAATCAGAAGTAATCTATATTTACCAAGAGTTCTATTTGTCCTTGCTATCTTGGGATTGCAAGCCTGTTCATCCGTTGCACCAAAAGAAAATAACGGTTTGAATGTAAGTAAGCCTACGCCTGTGAAAATTATTTATGAAACAGATTTTACGTTTGATGTCGATGATGTGGGTGCCCTGGCAGTTTTGCATGTTTTAGCAGATAACGGGGAAGCTGAGATTCTCGCTGTTTGTTACAACGAGGTGCAAAGTAGAGCCGCGGATGCTATTGATGCAGTAAATACTTGGTATGGTCGTGGAAGTATACCCATTGGTCTTTACGACAAACCGCTTGCCTCTCCCGATTTCTTCAATGCGCCCTACATCAATGCGCTTGCGAATATGTCTAATGATATTACCGACAACAAAGTTGAGGCAGCTCTCAATATTTATGAGGAAGTATTGGCGCAACAACCAGATCATTCCGTGACCATCATCAGCGTTGGCTTTCTCAACAACCTTTATGATCTGTTGCAAAATGATCCCGAACTTGTTGCCAGCAAAGTAAACAAATTGGTGCTCATGGGGGGTGTTTATTATGATGATTTCAATTTTGTCAGGCACGATTTGGTCGACCAGACTCAATACGTTATTCAAAATTGGCCATCACCCATCGTAATTAGTCAGGATGGCGAACATATCAAAACAGGGGCGGCATTAGAAAAAACTCCGGCTGATAATCCTGTACGGGAAGCCTATTACAAGTGGTTCAATAATTCATTCGAAGATCGTCCCAGTTGGGATCAGATGGCTGTCTTATATGGCGTTCGTGGTGCCGGGAAATATTTTGATGAAGTTAGTACCGGTACAGGTCAACTAAAGAATGGATTTATATGGAATATGGAACCTGATCATAGGATGTATTTAACTCGCCGACTTTCAACCGCAGAAATGGCTACCATTATTGAATCCTTGATGCTTCAACCCCCTAAATCTACGCTGAACTAAATTCACACTTACCCCCGGAACAATCTAGTATTGTTCCCAAATAAGATTAGGCGAGCCAAAAATTCCATAAGCCCGCAGCAGCGGCAATGACCTCATCATCAAACCCCTTTTTACGATTACGAAAGGGGTGAGTCAAAATATTAAACCGTTTAGGGCAACCCCAAAGAAATAAGTATCCATATCAAGGAGGAAGGGGAGCGATGCGAACAAAGTATTTCTCCAGGCCGGGCAAGCGTTCAAAGCGTTGTTCCA
>CAYMPA010000291.1:0-1938 GCA_964392105.1 uncultured Enterobacteriaceae bacterium | reverse complement strand
CGTACTTACTCACATCTCGTTTAGTAGACATTAACAATATAGTAGCGTTCCCATATCATCTTGACAAGCCGCCTTGTATCAATTAGTTTGATTTCGCTATTAAAATGGTTGAAAACTTTCGATCAGCTCTTAATATCGTTTAAGTGAAATGGCGATTGGTGCTGAGGTGAATGGGAAACTTGTTCATTCACTAGAACCGGCAGATTCACCATTAGCATTAGGCCATGGTGATCCACTAGAAGTGACTGATTAATCTACAAAAATTGGTAAATATTTTATGAATTCAGTTGAAGAAGCAATACCAGGTCCACTTATCTTTAGTGAAGCTGCGGCCAGTAAGGTTAAAGAGCTGATCGAAGATGAGGGTAACGACGCACTCA
The DNA here is from genome assembly GCA_964392105.1 of uncultured Enterobacteriaceae bacterium. GTDB lineage: Bacteria > Pseudomonadota > Gammaproteobacteria > Eutrophobiales > Eutrophobiaceae > UBA7359. Next base: position 1,558 of record CAYMPA010000291.1, on the reverse strand, counting down.
TGTTGCGTGTCTTTATCAGCGGCGGTGGTTGCTCAGGATTTCAATATGGATTTACCTTCGATGAAGAAATTGGCGAAGGGGATACTATTGTTGAAAATGAAGGTGTTAAGTTATTGGTTGATCCCATGAGTTTTCAATATTTGTCAGGGGCCGAGATCGATTACTCAGAGGGTATGGAAGGCGCACAGTTCGTTATACGTAATCCTAATGCAACTACAACTTGTGGTTGCGGTTCATCCTTTTCAGTTTAAGGTAAATATTTTTGCAGATTTTTAATCACGTTTCATAGATAGTAAACAGGAATCATTACCAACAGCTGAACAAAAAAGGCAGAACGTTTTAACGCATGTGTTGCATCGACCGGTTGAAGTGTCACATATTAACAATGTATTCAAAATCAAATCCTGTTAACGATCAGGGATACAGGAGAATGAGGTACAGTCTCTTCTCTTGCTTGTTCTCGAAGTAAGTCGTTTAGTGTCGGTGTAGCAAACGGCTTCACTTCCAAAACAAGATCGACATATTTAAATATAGCAAGAAGACGCTGCAACCCGACATCAGGGCGCAGACCATTTTCAATATCACTAATCGTTTTTCGGGAAACACCTGCCTTTTTAGCCAAGTTATCCTGGGTCATTCGATGTTTTTTGCGGGCGTTTTCGACTAATTGCCCGATTTCTTTCATATCCATAATTTTCTCTAAATGAGTAATATATTACACATATTGAATAGTTGGTGAGGAAGTACTGACAAGTTTGGTCAGAAGTATGACAAACGATTAAAGCATCGACATCAAGGTTAGGTGATACCTTATTTCTTAATGAAATTTTGGACTCTAGAATCGAACCCGCACCCGCTGGGGTATTTGTAAGTCAAAAAAAGCATATACACCCACATAGATTGGCTGGTAATGGTTCTGAGTGGGTATTGCTGGACGATAAATATTGCTGAAAGCAAGCTATATTAATGGTTTTATGGACTTCATCGGACGTCGCTGGACGTCCCTGGATAAGCGATTGGTGCCGATGGCCGGAGTCGAACCGGCACGTCACTAGGACACTACCCCCTCAAGATAGCGTGTCTACCAATTCCACCACATCGGCAATTGTAAGTACTAATAGGCTGCAAATCCCCCTTTTCGCTTCGATTCATTATTACCGAACAGGCTCTACAATAAATAACTATTCTATTGGTAAGCTGGGTAAATCAGAATCCTGATTATCACTTTGTTCTTCAATAACAGCAGGAATATCTTGTTCTACTGCTTCCTGTTCAAGCACGATACCGGGTTCATCCAATAAACTCGTTGGTGCTTGTTTAATACTCTGGGTTGCAAGATAAGCAAGTAATAAACTATTACCCAGAAATATGATGACGAGTACTGTTGTGACCTTGGTTAAAAAACCTGTCGAACCCCGGCTACCAAATACAGTTGAAGAAGAGCCGCTACCAAACGCAGCACCTGCATCGGCGCCCTTGCCATGCTGGATTAAAATAAATCCTATCAATGCAACAGCGACGAGTATTTGTAATACAAATAATAATGTATGGGTTGTTT
>CAYMPA010000290.1:0-1948 GCA_964392105.1 uncultured Enterobacteriaceae bacterium | reverse complement strand
CTCAATCTTTATAATGAAACTGAAAGTTATAGTTCATAATGCGCAAGAGAGCGGGTATTGGGCTGAAGTCCCGGCTATTCCCGGCTGTCATACACAGGGTGATACCTGGGATGAACTTTTACAGAATATCTATGAAGCAATTGTGCTGACGATGTTCTTTAGCCATTCTTTAGCGGGAAAAAGGTGCTTATTTGAGATGCAGGTTAAGAAATTCTAATAAAGTTACCCAATTCATTACCCAATTCAATGGGTAATACCCAGTTGCTATTTTTTAACATTTTGCCATGTCGCACTTTGTCCTCTTCCTAGACATTTAACCTGACCAGATGCTCGCAACTTTTTTAAAGTTCTTCTAATTAAGTCAACACTGACACCAGGACATTCTTTTTGAATATCAGCTACCCTGAAGTGGCCATTGTTATGATTAATAACATGGAGTATAAGTTCTGTTTTGGCACCCCGAGGGGATATTGTGTGGCCGGCTCGATTCTCAAATTCCTTATAGGCACTTTTTAAAATATAAAGTATATAGTCGATGACTACTGTCCCAACGTTATTTGAATAAATTCAATTGGTTACAAGAATCACTATTTAAATCTTCGTCATCTATAAGTAAAAGTGCTTGTAACAACGGAATTTTCTCCAAAAGCATTACACTCAAAATCTGTAGAATTGTATAGAGACTGTGATTCAAATTCAAACGTTTTTTAACGATGGCTACAAGCACATAAACAGAGATAGCAATCCAGATTTGAGTTTTTACCGCATTCTCTGTTGTGCCATAAAACGCTTTGATTCGAAGGTGCTGCTTTATCCATTTAAAGAACAATTCTACTTGCCAGCGACAACGATACAACTTTGCAATTGTCGATGCAGAGAGGATAAAGTTGTTTGTTAAAAACACCAATGTCCTGTTATTCTCTGCATCGTAATAACGAATACGGCGAAGTTTATCAGAATAATCTTTCTTTGCATAGAAACCTTTGAGCATAATAACTTGATCACACCGAACTCCTGTAGTTTTGTCAACCGTATTTGAATAAAGACGTCTGAACTTGAAATTGCTTTTGGCAAGGGTTACAAAAAATGCCAATGACTGATGAATTCTATAAAGACGCCCAAAATCAAGATACCCCCTGTCCATAATGTAAATGGCACCTGCCTCTATAATTAATTCATCAAGAATCGTAACCTCATGAACTTTTCCATGAGTAATAATAACTAAAGCAGGAATATTTCCTCGTAAATCTATGAGTGTATGCAATTTGATAGCTCCTTTGCGGCTACGAAATTTAGCCCATGGAAATAGCGATAAACACAAATCAATAATCGTCGCATCAAGTGCATATGCCGTCTGTTGCAGTTCAACACCAAAATCTTCATTGATATAAAGCTCTCTTGCAATACCGATAAGAACCTGCGCAAAGTCTGCATATATGCGCCAATCACGAACTTGATTAGCGTTTGCCAATGTGTTACGGGATACCCTGCTGCGAATACCACTATGATAGAGTTTCTTATGTGCCGCTCTGAGACATGCTTCAATGTCTCGTAAACTTTCCCTGTAAGTGAGTTGAGCAAAAGCCATACAAAGAAATTGATCCCAACAGGTAAAACTCTTGATCTTGTAGTTGCCATTATATCGTTTGACACATTTACGAAATTCATACGCTGGTAGAAACTCCATAAGTTGAGCAAAAATTGTTTTGCCTCAATTCATAATAAGCCATCATATAACTTGTTTTGAAATATGAAAACTTAGCGCTCCAGTGATATAATAGAAAATCAAAATGGATTAATAAGTATAAACATTTTTTCTGGAGGTATTTACTATGAAGTTAAAGGTTGTTGTCCACAATGCTGAAGAGGGCGGGTATTGGGCTGAGGTCCCGGCCATTCCCGGCTGTCATACACAGGGTGATACCTGGGATGAGCTTTTACAGAATAT
>CAYMPA010000289.1:0-1950 GCA_964392105.1 uncultured Enterobacteriaceae bacterium | reverse complement strand
TTAACGACATATTGCGGTTGAAAATCATGGATTATTTTCATTATCTTATCAAGATCATAATTCAAATCCAATTGATAGAAGTGGAAAGGAGAGTTCTGGCGCTTTTTATAAGGCAAAAAAACTGGATGGGGCTCAGGAGAACGGCTCATTCCTATCACCTCTAAACCTTTCTTTATTGCATAATCGACGAAATGAGCGCCTGAAAAAGAATTGCTACCAATAACCGCGAATTTTTCAGCCATTTTTCACAAACTTCCGTATTCTAAGCTGACTACCATAAATAAAAGCATCTTGATGTTATTTCATTAGGCTCGTAATACTTTTCAACAGTTTTATCCGATCTACAGGTCTCTCGTTACCGAGCACTGATACGGCATCGGCACCAACAAGATTCCCTACAAAGCTTAAAATATCCCCGGGAACACCATTAGCTGCCATTACGGATGTAAGGGCTAACACCGCATCCCCTGCGCCCGTCCGATCAATTATCTTAACCGCAAATGCAGGGCAGGCGGTAAAACCTTCATCTTTATTATAGAACAGACTGCCATTACTTCCCCTTGTTATCATTACAGAAGGGTTATTCATCCGGTTAGACAGACCAAGCACTAAATCTTTCAGATCACCTTTTCGACTGCGTTGATCTAATCTGATTTCTCCATCGTGTATGCAAATATAATCGGCGCGGTCATATTTTGAAATGGTATGAAAGCCGATATTTGCGGCATTAATCTGTGTGTTGACTGCCAGGAACGGCGTGCCATTTGTCAAAATTTCAATAATCTTTGGCGTGATTAACCCGTGGTCATAATCGGCAACAATAATCATATCAAATTCCGGTAACCGTTCTTGCAATATTCTACACAACTTATTTTCTTCATCACCGTTTAATGGCTCTCCATTAAGTTCATACACACCCAACAGCTTGTTTAAAGAATAACTGTCGACAAACCGTCGCTTTATGATTGTGGGTGATTCTGACTTATATATAAATATTGGATCGATTTTAGTACCCAAGCGCTTCCTGACAAAGTCTTCCTCGCTTTTCTCTTCACCAAGGTAACTAAATATGGTAACTTTATCACAAAAATCTGCAAGGTGGTTGGCAATGGCAAGTGCTCCCCCTGCATAACGCTCTTGTGAAAGGTATTTCATTACCAGAACAGACTCCTTGCCTGATTTACCCATTGATTGGCAATAAACATATTCGTCTATAATTGCCTCTCCAATCACTAAAACGCTTAGATTTCTTAGATTTTCAATGTGGGTGATAATATCATCCGCCGAATGCTTTTGGCGAAAATTATGCAGATAACGGTTGGTCTCTTCATCAAATGACGGGATCAGCCTGTTGATCAATTTCGATGAACTAAAGGTAATATCTTCGGTAAAGCGAATTTCGCCGCCGATGGATTGAACTGCCGCTGCTTCATCTTTAATCTTGCCGGTTATATCATTGCTGCTATCTTTATAATCTGAGCCTTTCATATAAAAGTCGGGTTTCAGAAGGATGATAGTTTTCACCGCAGTAGGCCATTGATTAATAGCCACATAATCGACACAATCCAATGCAGCAAGAGATTCAGCGCGCAGATGTTCCGAGAAAGCCGGACGATTAGGTCCTTTATTGACATGTTTATCTGGTGTCAATGTGACAACCAACACATCCCCTAATTTTTTAGCCTGTTCAAGATATCGAATATGGCCAATGTGTAAAAGATCAAAAACACCATGACAATGAACAATTTTTTGTTTACCCTTACGAAATGATGAGAATAATTTGCTTAGTTCATCAAGTGATTTAATTTTATTCAGGCAGTTCATGGGTTTCTCTCGGTTTTGATAAATGGATCGATAAAATGAGAAAGATGGTCTCCTTTGAGGCATAGCCAAAATTGTGTTAAGTTGTTTCAATCCAAAAATAACAACACAAAGAAAGGAGACCATTAT
>CAYMPA010000288.1:0-1972 GCA_964392105.1 uncultured Enterobacteriaceae bacterium | reverse complement strand
TTCGGTCACGGTGCGGCCAAGTTCCTCTAAGATTTTTTTTTCCATTCAGACCTCCATGGGTTTCCGGGTCGTTTTTGGTTGTTCAAATGTGGGTAATCTGCTGAACGTTTCACTCAAACTCTTCGGCTTATAATCAATCAATGTTCCTAAAGCGGTGATAAAATAATTTAACATAAAACAATATATTTTGACCTCTCGTTAAAAGGCGGGTGGCGTTAAAATCCACATCAGGATCACCTTTTCTTCACACATGTTCCGCCAATGGTGAGAAATTCCGCTTGGGAAATAGAGGCTGTCACCAGTTTCCAGCAAGAACTTTTCGTTGCCGACTTCCAACTCCAATCGTCCACTTAGCACCAAACAGCACTCCTCACCCTCATGCTCGAACCAACCCTGGCCGGATTCAACTCCGGGCTCAGCCTCCATGTAAAACACCTGCATCTTGCGATTCAGATCAGGGGTTAGCATTTCGTAGCGGGTGTTGGAACCCGGTAGCGTTATAGTCTTCCGGCCGTCCCTCCTGACCTGTTTGACCTGGGTGATGTAATTGTTCGTTGGATATACACCGAACTGCAGCCGCTTAAAATCGTTAACGACTTGGGGCTCTGTTTCATTTAATTGATTATCATAAACCACTTCATTGTCATCCCTTAAAAGCCGCCAGATAGTCACATCTAAAACCTTAGCAAGTCGATTCAATGTCGATAGTGATGGACTGGCTTCTCCTCTCTCTATCTGACTAATATAGCTAATTGATAAGGCACATTTTGGGGCTAAATCTTTGAGGGTCATTTTTTTCCCCAATCGGGCCTGCCTTAATTTTTCACCTAATTTCCCATTCATTCTATGACTCTTTAATCGTTTCTATGTTCAGTGGAATACTCCATAAATTTGTTAATCACCCAGAAATGAACCCTGCGGATAGAGTTGGCCGATCTTAAATAATATATAACACTCAATGAAATGAATTGTTAATTATTGTCATATCGATAATATTCTATATATATTATAATTTTTCTTATTGTAAAGCTATTTTTTTGATAATGGTACAATTTTTCTTCGATTGACATTGCAAGGCATTGAAAACAGTCTCAACAATTGTTCTTCAATTTCTCCTAATTCACCCCCAAATATTGTGCAGTTATCGTCATTTTTCTCCACAATTCATGCATTCGGCTTTAGCACAACTTTAAGGGAATTATCTTTGCGTTTCACAAAAACGTCCAACGCTTCCGCATAATCTGCCAATTTGTATTCATGGGTAATCAGACTGTTTATATCCATTTTATTGGCCTGAACCATCGCAATGGAGCGATCAAGAGTATTGGGATTTGCCCGGTTCCCAACCATATCGATTTCATCCAGTACAATTCTTTTGATCGGAATCGATACATCTTTCATCGGCAGTCCCACCATGGAGATTCGACCTCCCTTGGCGACAGCCGCACAGGCTTGTTGAACTCCTTTCTCAGTTCCGGCACATTCGATTACTCGTTTGGCCCCCAAACCATTCGTCAGTTCTATAACTCTGGCAGCTACATCTTCTTTTTGATAATCAATAGGAACTGCTCCTAATTTTTCCGCCACTTTAAGCCTCGTGCTTCTCCCGCTTGCCATTATCAACCCTGCGCCCATGCTTTTGGCACACATTATACTCATCAAACCCTGTGGTCCTGTTCCATTCACCAAAACCGAATCACCTGGTTCAAGGAGTGATCTTTCAATAACATGCAAAGCGATACTCAGAGGGTCCATGCAGGAGCCGACATTGAAATCCATATCATCCGGTATGCGGGCGATGCTTTTTACTGAAGTGCTGATATATTGCGCGTAGGCACCCGGACTGTAATGCCCATACTGTCTGTGACCAAGCGCTTCGTTTCCATAATTCAGACAAAGATTAAATCGCCCGGATATGCACATGGAACAATATCCACAACCCACATGACTGATGCCGCATACACGATCATTT
>CAYMPA010000287.1:0-1992 GCA_964392105.1 uncultured Enterobacteriaceae bacterium | reverse complement strand
GGTTATTGTACCTGGGTTATGGCGTTATCGGCGGCTGTGGTCTGGGTCTGGGTTACGTTTCACCGGTCGGTACATTAATACGCTGGTTTCCCGACCGACGAGGTATGGCCACGGGTATTGCCATTATGGGATTTGGCGGTGGCGCGATGATTGCGAAGTTCATGATCGAGCCGTTTATTAAAATATATTATAAAGCCCCGGATTATCTGGGTTCAGTAAATAGCGTTAATTTAACCACCGATGAAACCGGAAGACGTCTTGCAGAAGTCGCCGGTAGTATGCAGGAAGTTGTCATCGTTGGTGCCAACGATATTGCCAATATGCTCGTGCCCGGTCCAGAGGGTGTTTATCTCGTAGGTAGTGGTACTGTTGGTGTTGCCCAAGCCTTCTTCACATTAGGTGCTGTCTATTTTTGCATTATGATGTGCGCCGCATTCGGTTATCGTGTGCCTCGCCCAGGCTGGAAACCTGAAGGATGGGAACCGCCACCTGAAGATAAACGACATGCCATGATTACCCATCATGATGTACATATCGATGAAGCATTAAAGACACCCCAGTTTTATCAATTATGGGTTGTCTTATGCTTTAACGTAACCGCAGGCATTGGTGTACTGGCCGTTGCCAAGACCATGATGAATGAAATCTTTGGCTCTACCCTGCCCAACATCGTTGATTTTGGTTTTGCCTCAACCTATGTGCTGATGATCAGTTTGTTTAATATGATTGGTCGATTTGTCTGGGCCAGTGCTTCAGATTATCTCGGCCGTAGAAATACCTATTGGGTCTTTTTTACCCTGGGTATTGCTTTATACTGCTCGATTCCTATTACCGCACAACAAGTCAGTGTGACCCCTTCTGTTGTCTGGTTGGTTTATTTCTACGCAGCGACCTTGATCATCTTCACCATGTACGGTGGTGGTTTTTCAACAATTCCCGCTTATCTCGCAGATATCTTTGGTACCAAGTTCGTTGGTGGTATCCATGGTCGTCTGCTGACAGCATGGTCCAGTGCCGGTGTGTTTGGCCCTTTGGCAATAACATCACTACGTGAAATATCGGTTAAAAATGCAATTAATGATCTGGTTGAAAAAATTGATCCGGCTGCTTTCCAGTCCAAGTTTGGAGCAGGCATGGATCAACTGGAACAATTAGTTACTGCAAAAACCGTCACCATTAGTAAATTGATGGAAATCGCACCGCCAGGTACTGTTGATCCTACTTCAAGCCTGTATAACACAACGATGTATTTGATGGCGGTGGTCTTGTTAGTCGCATTGATTTCAAACGCATTAATGCGGCCCGTTAACCCAAAACATCTTATGAAAGAGTAAATCTTGGAATTCTCAGTTGACCGACCCTACATTAGAAACATGAATTTCAAAATGAACAATATTAATGTCTCAGGCAATTACCCGTTGAGTGAATTCGTCTACCCATTTGATTGCACTTTTATTAGGATCATTTGCTTGACAGCAAAAGCCTTACGTAGAATTACCATGCGCGGCTTTTTAGTCGGCGCAACCGAACCAAAAAAATGCACACTCAAGCGGGTTCAACCAAGAATTTCAAGATAATCAGGAGATTAGTGTGTCTATTTCATTTAGTAATGCGACGGAAGTATTTATTTTCATAATTTTATGCTCAGTATTTGTTTGCAGCATACTCTGGATCTATGGTGATGCCGCAACACGTGATATGGGTATCAAAGGTGGCATATTGCCATTAATCTTTGTTATTGCCGCAGCATTGGCATTAACCAAAGGCATGTTGTGGACATTATTAGCCTGGCCCATTGGCTATATCGCCTGGTTCTTCCTGCGTCCAAGTAAATCGCACGTTATAACCGAATAGCCTCTCAAGGGTATCTCTAAAAATAGTGATTTTTTTGTGAATGCAAGGAAGCACCGCGCGGACGACTACATGGACCTCGGTATACCCCTCAAGGGCTGAGGAATCGACGCATAATTTGCGAGAATAGCGAACAAAAAC
>CAYMPA010000286.1:0-1999 GCA_964392105.1 uncultured Enterobacteriaceae bacterium | reverse complement strand
GCTTCAGGCCATACGTTAGCATCAAATTGTCTCAACAATATGCTGGATCATCCATAGTATGTTTATTTTTTGTTAAACATCATCTGATACGACCACTAAGATCATATCAAGCTGTAACGCCCTTATGTCTGTATTGCCTCAACTAACTGTGCAGCTCCCATTATCTTGATCACTCGCTTCAAATTATATGCTAAGACATGCAGGCTCATTTCCGCACTAACTCGCTCCTTCGTTTTCATCAGGAAGTGAGTCGATCCCATCCAGGTTTTGATCGTTCCAAACGGGTGCTCTACTGTCGACCGCCTGATTTTCATCATGTCTGGTTCACGCTCCATTCTGGTATCCAAGCGATCCAGTATCGCTTCATGTTCCCAGCGACTGATGCGTCTTTCTTTTCCAGTAGTACATCGTGGTTTTATAACACACCTGACACACGAGGATGACCAGTAACGCCTGATGTTTTTTCCTTTCTCATCGCGACTGCTTCTATAAACAGCTCTCTCACCTGCCGGACATTCGTATTCATCTTTTTCTGTGTGATAAACAAAATCCCGTTTACCAAAGTATCCTTTCGCCTGGTTACCTGAGGTTTGTGGTTTCGGTAGATAGGTCGTTATCCCCGCATCATCACAGGCCTTGATTTCTTCACCGCTGTAGTAGCCTCGGTCTGCGACAACCCTTAAATTTTCAGTTATCAATAAATCTTTAGCTTGCTCAGCCATGTTCGCGAGTTGCGCCCGATCATGTCCTTGATTAGTGACCTCATGTGCCAATATTAAATGATGTTTGCTATCGACCGCAGTCTGTACGTTATACGCTACCATGCCTGTTCCTCGGCCGCTGGTTGCCATTGATCGGGCGTCAGGGTCTGTTAAAGATATCTGTTTATCCGGTGTTTCCTTCAATTGATCCTGAAGTTTATTGAGCTGGTCGATCTCGTTATTAAGTTTACTGATTTTCTCCTCAAGACGTTCCACCTTGTTTTTAGAGGTGGCCAGCTCAATACGATCTTCCGTGGCGATCTGGCCCAGATACCTTGCGATACTCTCATCGATTTGTTTTAGCCGGTGTTTTATCTTGGCTTGTGTGAAGTTACGATTTCGGTTGTTCACCGCTTTGAATTTACTGCCATCAATGGCCACTAAAGCATCTGAGAACAAATTCAACTTACGGCAGATCAATACAAACTCCCGACAGACTCGGGTTATCGCATGGGTATTATTCTTTCTGAAATCGGCAATGGTCTTGAAGTCTGGTGCTAGGCGACCCAACAACCACATCAGCTCTACATTCCGTCCCGCTTCACGTTCCAGGCGTCGGGATGACTGGATGCGATTTAAATAACCGTAAATGAATAATTTCAACATCGTGCCGGGATGATAGGCTGGACGACCTGTTTCAGCTGGTTCAGTTTTAAATCCTAATCCGGCGAGATTAATACCATCAACAAAGGCATCGATGACTCGAGTGGGATTATCATCAACGATATAATCATCGAGTTGCTCTGGGAACAAGGTGGCTTGGGTTCGGGATTCACCCGTAATGAAATCACTCATATCATGATACTCCATCCATTGGATTATCTTATTATATCTATTATCGAGTTTTCACACAGCCTCGGTCGATAGCGGGAGTACTAGTACTATCCATTAAAGTTTTCCACTAATCGCTGACATATTATGGTTTAAATCTAAATAAATACTGCCAATTTATAAGTCAGGCGCCTCTGTAAACGTGAAATAATTTTTGTTCTCACGCCTTTTTTGTAGTGAAACTGCCATTTTATAGTTCAATTCACCTGTCATTTTATGGGTCAAATGACAAACCATATATATATTGTAAAGATTGTTACGACATTATTAAACTACCACCCTTAATTTTTTACGTCTTTATTAATTTTTATACGACTTTATTCGAACGAAATAATTAGCGTGCAATTCAACATACTATTCCACTGTTACAGATTTTGCCAGATTACGTGGTTGATCCACATCTGTAC
>CAYMPA010000285.1:0-2028 GCA_964392105.1 uncultured Enterobacteriaceae bacterium | reverse complement strand
CATGACTTAGTGAGAGATGGTGTAGATCTATAGAGAGAGACGAAAAACAAACGCCGACCCAACTTTGCTAATAAAAGAAGCTGATATTCTGAATGCCTACGCTGATCAGGTCAGACGATTAAAAAATCGTCATGGATTTACTACAATAGACGTTGTAAATCTCGATGAAAGCCATCCAGATAAAGCAACACTGCGACAAAAATTTCTGAGTGAGCATACGCATAGTGATTTTGAAGTACGCTTTTTTGTTGCTGGACAAGGTTTGTTTTATCTACACCATTGTAAAAGAGTCTACGCTGTACTCTGTGAGCAGGGTACCTTGATCAGTGTGCCAGCGGGGGTCAAACACTGGTTTGATATGGGGGAAAGACCATTATTTACCTGCATTCGTTTTTTTTGTGACCCTGATGGCTGGATTGCCGAGTACACAGGTGATGAAATTGCAAAGCATTTTCCTTTGCTCGATCAATTTTTAGTTGAAGCTGCATGATAAAGGCAATTGTTATTGATATTGAGGGTACAACCTCTTCACTTTCTTTTGTGAAAGACACCCTGTTTCCCTATGCTCGTAATAAGCTTGCAGATTATATCTATGCCAATAGTGATGAAGACTTAGTCAAACAACAGGTCAACGATGCCATAAAGCTTTCATGCGGCGAAGTTAGTATCGACGCTACACTAGATGAGGTGGTCTTATTACTCCAGCGATGGATTGATGAAGATAGAAAAATTATTCCGCTGAAGACATTACAAGGACTAATCTGGGAGCAGGGGTACATTCAGGGTGATTATAAAGGTCATGTCTACTCGGATGCCTATGATAGTCTGCAACATTGGCATAAACAGGGGGTTTTGTTAAGTGTCTATTCATCAGGCTCTGTGTACGCACAGAAGTTGCTCTTTCAGCATACTGAATTTGGTGATATTACACCGTTCTTTAGTAATTATTTTGACACCCATGTGGGTAACAAGGGAGATATTACTTCCTATCAGCAGATTGCCACACAAATAGGTTTGCCTCCAGTGAATATACTTTTTCTATCTGATATTGTTGCAGAGCTGGATGCCGCTCTTGCAGCCGGATATCAGACTTGGCAGCTGGTTAGGGATAATAAAATTTTAGGTACTGGAAGCCATAGGCAGGCCAGGAGTTTTGCGAAAATCACTTTATGAAGATTGTTATGAGTAGAATACTTATTGTTATTTGTTTGATACTGACCTTGAATGCGTGCAGTACGGAAAAAAGTGCTGATACCAGCTGGTTAATTGGTGAGTGGCATTTAAGTTTTAATCCTGGAAATGATAGTGAGGACATCCTGATTTTCAAGCCAGAAAGCCAGCTTGTTATCATGACCGTATCGGGTAAGGAACTAAATGGTATATACCAGATCAATAATGATCAGTTAAAGATGATGATTGCCAAAGGGACAAGGTCAATTGAAACCTTATTCAGGATATCCACTGCTAAGGATCAATTGATTTTTACAAATGGTGCGTACTATACCAGGGCCAATCCTGTTAAAGAGGAAATTAATGTCCCTGTAATTGAATCGAAGTGAGATGGCAGAGTTAATTGAACTTATCGATGGAAAGCAAGGGATTAAATTCTCACTGGATCGTGACACGACCAGGCTTGGCCGTGGTGAGGATAACGATATCGTCATTGCTGACGAACTGATCAGTAAGTCACACGCACTAATTGAATGCCATCAATTTGGTGATAATGAGATGAATCGATATGTTATATCAGATCAATCCAGTACTAATGGCACGATTGTCAATGGCGAAAGTATAGAACGAGTCTCATTGTGGCATGGTGATTTAATTCAGCTAGGAATGAGTTTTTTCAAGTTTAATGATGAAAAATTGATCCGCCATGATCTGTCGAAAACGACGGAATTACATAAGAGCTGGATACCGGGTTTGTATTACACCAAAAAGAAAAACTAGTTTGCATTAGTGCCGCTATCTCATTATTGATTTATGACATCCTTGTCAAAAATCGACTCGTCTACGCAGCAACTGTTT
>CAYMPA010000284.1:0-2057 GCA_964392105.1 uncultured Enterobacteriaceae bacterium | reverse complement strand
ATCGGCCAGAGCAACCTGGAATGGAGAAGATTTTGATATTGTGCAAGAGCCAATACGTTTTTCTGTTGGGTGATCCTCAGGCTTGGAAAACTGAATGTATTGTGACGTACAAGCTATCTGGCTATCGTTAGAGTATTAGCATGGCAGTAAGCAATATATTCGATGATATTCCCGAACACTTTACTTATGAGCGAATCTGTTTCTCGGGAGGGTTACCAGATCAGATCGCTACTATAAAATTATAGGGGTGAATTATGAACGATGAATATTTATATTATTTAGCATTTTCATTGGCAGTCAGTGGAAGTGCTATTGGCGCGTATAGTGATCAGTCAATAATGTATGGAAATACTTCATCCGCCTACAAGCTCGCAAAATTAATAGCACCAATTTTAAGTTTTATTTTACTTGTAGGTGGTTTTTTTCTTTTCGATTGGACAAAGCCTTTTATAGCAATTGGCATCACAATGGTTGCAATTCTCCCTCTTAATGCCTTGGCAGTCAGAGGCTACTCCGCGGGAGTAACAATTATTTGCACGCTAGCCGCAGTGGCTAGCTCTATTGTACTAGCTTTAACCTAAAGGCATGGGGTGACCTTATCAATCTAAGCAAATGGCACGAATGGTAAGGGCCGTGATCCCGACAATTTCTCACCATATGACGCAGCGCGGCGATCGTCGTATGGATGCGTTTTTGATAATGAAGATGATGTGCCGTACCTATCTCTTATGTGGGAGTGGTGCTTGTGGTGAAAGCAGAAGACTGAGGCTGAAATGTCAGTGAAACAGCCCAGTCAGGCCCCCGAATTGCCAGAAAATCCCAGAGATTCATAAGCCATGTCGAATTTTGGGAATAAACGACTCGATAAGTATTTGGACTTAGATAGATGTTATTTTCTTGATCTTTATCCGAGGTGTCGTCTTTACTAATTCAGTGCATGACAGTACACGCTTTCATTAATACCATCACTAAAAACCCTGCCCCCCAGATTACCCGCCAGTTTATTTTGGCATTTTCCTTTTGTATTTTTAATTGAACAAGGAGTGGGTCATTTTCGGCAATATAGATATACCAATCATCTCCTTGTTTAGTACCATCTGCTTTGTCAGTCATTAGTTCAAAGATAATAGTTTGCAACTCTTTTCCGCTAATACGTGCATACTCGGTTGCCTTTATAAGTGTCCTGGATTCGGCTTTTTGCATAGATGATTCTAATTTCTCAGATTGTACATTAATTTTTTTACTAACCAATTTTATTTTAGAGGGCTTTTTCTTATCTTCATTTAGGCCAACTGCTTTCATTAGATAAGAAGTGGGAAAATGTCCTTCTCGTTTTGAGCCATCAGGATTCGTATCGTTATTGACAGAGTCAAACCCCAATCCGCGCTCTTCAAAGTATAATCCATTTACGGCCATTTCTTTCCACATTGTAAATAATGATTGCTTGGCATAGTGATCTGTCTCAAGTGCTTTTGCACAATGAATAAGAAAATTGAAAAAGACCGCATCAGAATCTTTGTCATTGTGCGATGAAACCATGGTCTGGAAAAAGTATTCGATCACTCCCAGCTCAAATGCCATGAACTTATTTTGTTGCTTTTCATTGCTTAAGTTTCTAAGTTCATCATCGATTAGCATGGTGGTAACCTTTATGTGCATTGATATTAGGTCTGCTGCAGTTGAAAAGTTCGGATTGTTATTCATTTTGCCTCCTGTATTACTATGACGGATAGGTTTGCTCTTCCATTTTCTATAAAAAACAGGCGTAGGGGCCAGGACTCGCTTCGCGCATTTTCATCACCCACCTTGATTAGCCGACTTACCGTTGAGTGATGCAGGCTAGAGAAATCGGCTATATCTTGCATGGTATATCCATGATCTCGATATGCTTCCCGCATCCAATCGCTTCGTTCTCTATCTGATCCTGCAATGTCTGAAAGGGGTAAATGTCTCAACAATCGATTCCACTTAGGGATTCCTATCGGAACATTCTTGACCATGCCGATGTGAAAACCACGGAAATCTATACTCATGTGTTACAACAGAACCTCTGCGCT
>CAYMPA010000283.1:0-2059 GCA_964392105.1 uncultured Enterobacteriaceae bacterium | reverse complement strand
ATCCGTCGCCTAAAGGCGAGGGGTTTACAGATCCCCTATCGGGGACTCTAAAATATTTAATTTAGGATCCGTATTTTCTAGCCATTGAGTGGCGCATAATCGACTAACAGGGTAGTTTATAGACTTCCCGTTAAATGATAGTTTCACCCCGATATAACCACCAGGATAAACATGTGGGACTACTTCAGTTATTCCATTCCCCTTAATGGAATAGACATGCGCGCCGTCTGATGTGATAAAGTATCTTCCAGATTCAATCAAATGTAATACTATATAATAATTGTTATAGATTATGTCTATGTAGCTTCTTCCCCGGCCAGACGTTATATTCGACAGCTCATTGTCACCACTTTTACGTACCCAACTAGTTATCGTTTCCCGCTTTACACCATAAAGCTCTGCTGCGTCCTCACCACTAATAGGCTCCCCGTGCAATAATAGTATTACGCTATTTGTCTTAACATTTGCCTGGGTCTTTTTCGTGGCCCACTCAAGGTTACCTGGAATATACCCTTTGTCATTATCTATCCTATGTAATTGGTATACATCAAAGTCATTATTTGGCGGATACCCAATATCTTCTAGTAAATTACGAACCGCATTCCATCCAGTACCGAGACCATTAAAGTTTTTTGCTTGAAATGAGATGGAATATCTATCATCAATACCTATTTTTCTTTGGCCGTAGGTTTTATATCTAGGATCATTGCGATTTGTGCACCTTTGTTGAGCGTTAGTTAATATGGAGTACACAGTAAAGGGAAGTTCTATATTCTGCATCTCCACTGTTCTACAATTCGATGAATTATGCGAAGCCATTCGACGAAGCATCCGGGCGATATTTTTCAACGCTTTGCTATAAGTCTTGATGCCGTTGGTGATGGTAACCTTCGTGTCCGGCCCTTCAATTTTTTCCGGTGGGGTGCGCATCTCATAACCGAGCTTAATACAAAGAATACAAGCTTTCCGGTAACCTTCATGACTCTTTGTAGTAAGCTTACCCACCTTTATTTCCGCCGCTGGCTTAGAATACGATAGCCCCGTTGTTTTACATCTGTATTTGACTGATGTATTTTGGTTTACATATTCATTAGATTCGCGTTCAAATCCACGGGCTCTCAATATCTTATCGATATGCTTTAGCTCTGCGGCCTGTCGCTGATCGAATTGTAATAGTTTCCTACATTCAGGACATCCTCGACGATTATCATAAACCTGGTGTGCCAGACTATCTTCAAATATATGACCTTTCCGTACACATTTAAGGCTAACTCTATCTGCAATTCTTATATGGTTAATTTCTGTGCCAACCACAAGCTCCAACCTAAACTGCTTGAGCTGTTTCTTGATTTTCCTCAAGGATAGCCGGTTTGCCTCTCCCCGAATCGCCCCCGGTCTCCTAGACACTTTGAAGCCTCATAAAGTACTGTTTTTCGAATTCCCCCAGCGACAGCTGATTGTTGCAGCCGCGCCAGCGTTTTGTTTTGTAAAACATCTCGATGTAACCGAAGATGTCTGAACGGGCCTCGTCCCGTGTCGCGCAGATAATTCGCTTTATACGTTCGGGCTTTAGTAACTGAAAGAAGCTTTCGGCGACAGCGTTGTCATGGCAGTTGCCACGACGGCTCATGCTGCACTCCAGATTGTGGACCTTGATAAACGATTGGCACTCGTGACTGTGACCAGTGTACTGGCTGCACTGGCCGGAATGGATGATGACTTTTCCCTCGGGCTTTCGTCGCCAGAGCGCCATGACCAAGACGCGTAGCACAAGATCACGCCCCATGCGCGTTGCATCAACCAGCCAATGATTCATCGTGAGAACAAACAGATCCAACACAATGGTCAAGAATAACCAGCATTCATGGGTTCGGACAAAAATGATGCCGGTTACTCGGGCCTTAACAGGGCTGGATACATTAATCTGTTGCCAAAGGCGATTCGGGGCCACGACAGATGCTGGACCCGCCTTATCTCGGGGTCTGCGTTGCCCATAACCAACCTGAGCCTGTAGTCCCGCTGACCGCATCAGGCAGTAGACCCCTCTCTGGCCACGCAG
>CAYMPA010000282.1:0-2060 GCA_964392105.1 uncultured Enterobacteriaceae bacterium | reverse complement strand
GCGTTAGAGCGCAGAAAAAGAGAAACATCGATGCTTACGAAACGACAGCAAGAACTATATAACTCATTCTATGAATCAACACACAAGAATGAATATTTAGACCAAAAAACGGAAGTTCTTGTTGGTCTATCAGCAGCAATGGCAATGAACTGCAATCCATGCACTGAATATTATTTAAAACAAGCAAAAAAGGTTAATATCTCTAAAGGCGAAATATCAGAGGTATTGGCAAAGGTAATGGCGGTTGCAGCAGGTCAAAAAAGGCTCCATGCTCAAGAAGTATTGGAAACATACAAAATAGATCTGGAAAATTATGAGTAGGCGCTCTAACAAGCGCGGTCAACTGGGGCTGGCCTTCCGCGTCGCTTCGCTATGCTACAGGCCAGCCCGTTACCGTGGCCGTTCTCAGGGAAACAGTTGTTCCTTTAGGTTATTCATGCGGTCGAATTTTAATCCAATATTTGGTGTGATGTTAAAACCATACTTGCGCCATCTTCTCTCAAGGGTATTAGCTCCTGATACTCTTCACTTCCAAACAATGAATCGATACTTTCAGTATCAGGAAACTTAACAACGATGGAAATATCGTGCTTCTTTTCTCCATCAGTTATTGAGCGTACCACTTTGCCCTTCGCCAATAACTGCGCACCATAATTGGCGCCTAGTTTTTGTACTTTACCCAGGTAGGCTTTGAGTTTAACGGGATCTTTTACATTTATCGTGGCCAGCATAAAGGCACTCATCATCTTATCTCCTAAAAAGTAAATACATAACAAGTGGTAAACATAATGCCTGAAACAATTCAATCCAAGTGCCATAAAGGACAATATAAGTCTTATTCAGCCAACACGCGGGGGGCCTACTTATGAAAACGGTCGTTATATTGGTAATCGAAAAATGGTTGATCTCAAGCACCGGAACGCCGATAGATGGTTTCTTAAGGGAGGGATTATACCAAGCGTTACGATCAAGAAGTTCTGAATAGGCGACCGCGAGTGAAGAAAATAGTCATTCTGGTTTCTGATCACTGCCTGCTTTCAGGTGTGGCGGGGCCCATGGACATGTTTTTGCAAACTGGTGTTATCTGGAACAGCATCCTGGCGCAAGAGCCAACGCCTTATTTTGACGTTAAAATTACCTCGCTCGACGGCAAACCGGTCAGTGCTTACAACAAAATGCCGGTGGTACCTCACTGTTCCATTGAAGCGGTTGAAGAGGCAGATTTGGTTATTGTGCCTTCACAGGGTTTTCATTTTAATCAGGATGACGCGTTCCACCAGCGCGTTAAATACCTAAAACTTTGGTATGAAAGAGGTGCCGATCTGGCCAGCATATGTACCGGCGCTTTTACTTTAGCCGCCACGGGATTGCTTGACGGTAAAACCGCAACCACCCACTGGGGTGCGGCCCAGGCCTTTAGAAAGCTTTATCCTGCCGTTGATCTGCAGGTAAATAAGATGGTGACTGACGAAGGTCGCTTATTTTGTGGTGGCGGTATCACCGCGGATCTAAATCTGTCACTTTACTTAATCGGAAAATACTGCGGTCGAGAAGTCGCCCTACAGAGTTCTCGTTGTACCTTGGTCGATCTCGATCGCATCACCCAATTACCTTTCGCGGTTTTTCTATCAGAAAAAAATCATCAGGATCCAGAAATATTAAACGCCCAGGAGTGGATAGAAAATAATTATCAGCAAAACATCTCAGTAGATTCTCTTGCGCAGGCCAGTGCTATGAGTAATCGTAATTTTAATCGCCGCTTTAAATCAGCGACGGGTGATTCAGTCGTTACATACCTTCAACAGATAAGAGTTGAAGCCGCCAAGAAATTACTTGAACAAGGCTACTCGTCTTTTGAGGATATTTCAGTAGAAATCGGCTATGAAAATGTGAGCTTTTTTAGGCGAGTATTCAAGCGAATTACCGGTTTGTCGCCCACCGAATATCGAAAGAAGTTTAATTTGTATTTTTGAATTCAATGTTTGAACTGATAGCAAAATATCGCCTAACGAATAAGGTTAGATCGTGAGAGCGAAGCGAACCACGATCTGAACCGTTTG
>CAYMPA010000281.1:0-2085 GCA_964392105.1 uncultured Enterobacteriaceae bacterium | reverse complement strand
TAATTAAAAATTCCGGAGTTACTAATACTGCGTGGACTGA
Organism: uncultured Enterobacteriaceae bacterium; assembly: GCA_964392105.1. Lineage (GTDB taxonomy): Bacteria > Pseudomonadota > Gammaproteobacteria > Eutrophobiales > Eutrophobiaceae > UBA7359. Next base: position 2,045 of record CAYMPA010000281.1, on the reverse strand, counting down.
TGGTAGCCCGCGACTTGAGAACCGATATTACACTGGTTATGCCAGCGCCGAATGGACCGGCAATTATTGCCGACTTGATGCAATGATAGCCCACAGACAAATTATGTCAACCAAATAAGTGGCGGCATAATCACTATGGCCCTAATTGTTTGACCCCGTTGGTACCACATATACGTAAATCGAATCCACAGAAACACCAGTGGTGGTATTTTGGGTGTATTTCTCTAGGATTAAATTAATTAATTTTACTTCCTTATTCACTGCTGTCCCGTTAACGAGAAAAGCAGGCCTGAAATCCATATAAATTTGTTACAATGAAATTCTCACAAGTCATTGAAAAACAAAAAGGAAATCAGGCCATGGCACATAATAACACGGTGTTTTCACAATTGCTGAAATTGGTATCTAGACATGAGTTCGAGACTCTGGCAAAAAAGCATCATTCAGGTCGTAGTTTCCGCAAAGCCTCGCGCTGGTCTCAGTTTGTGACCCTGGCGTTGGCCCAATTAACAGGACGCAATAGCTTGCGTGATATTGCTGACGCCCAATCAGCGCAGGGACATCGGTTATACCATCTCGGTAGCGCCAAACTATCACGTTCTAATTTATCTCGTATAAATGAGAATAAACCCTATGCGTTGTATGAAGCATTATTTGGTCGCTTGCTGGCACGCTGCCAAAGCAAGGCACCGAACCATTCCTTTCGCTTCAAGAATCCACTTTACTCACTGGATGCATCGACCATTGATTTATGTCTGTCTGTTTTTCCCTGGGCAAACTTTCGCACAACCAAGGGTGCGATCAAGCTACATGTCGGGTTAAACCACGCAGGCTATCTGCCCGAGTTCGTCACCATAACAGACGGTAAAGATTCAGATATTACTATCGGACGGACATTAAACTTTCCCAAGGGAAGCATTGTCGCGATAGATAAAGGTTACAACGATTACAGTTGGTATAAGCGATTGACTGATAAGGGAATATTCTTTGTTACTCGCCTCAAGTCAAATGCCAAACATCGAGTCGTTGACCGTCATTCTGTGCTGAAAGACAAGGGTTTGATCTGTGACCAAACGATTGAATTTACCGGTACTCAAACATCAAAGAAATGTCCGATTCAGCTACGACGTATTGGCTACAAGGATGAAGTAACCGGCAAACGCTATACCTTCTTGACCAATAATTTCAAACTATCAGCTCGAACCATCGCCGATATTTACAAGGCCAGATGGCAGGTTGAATTGTTTTTTAAATGGATCAAACAAAACCTCAAAATCAAATCTTTTATCGGGACCAGCAAGAATGCGGTAATGACGCAAATATGGATTGCCCTGTGTGTTTATTTGCTACTGGCATTTCTCAAATTCCAGTCCAGTCTGACCCGAAGTATGCAACAACTGCTGCGCTTGCTGCACCTGAATCTGTTTGAAAAACGAGATTTAATGGCCTTGCTCAGGGGTGACTCTATCCGAGATGGTATGCCCGATAAAAATCAGATGACTTTGATATGAAAGTTAACGGGACAGCAGTGAAATAACAAATATGTAACAATTGGCCACTTATTTAGTTCGTATTTGGCCAATTTTTGGCCTGAGCTTTCAACCCGCTGGGATACACTTGCCTCACCATATAGCAATTCAAAAATTACCTGAGCAACATCGAGTACACTCTCTTCAGTTTTGAGGGCGTCGCTCAGCTTGATAAATTCGAATGATGCTAATAAATTTGCTTTCGTAAAAGCCTTCTTAATATCTCTGCCTAGAATCTCCCAGTCACTATTCTCGATAAGACCCGTTAGTCGATCTTTCTCTAACAGCTGCTTCGACAACTTACTGGCTTCAACCTTGTAATTTCGTTCTGTAGAACGAAATAATTTTCCAGCCATACCTTCTGGAAAGTCTATCAGGAATTTCTCCAGCACTTTCGGAAATGGAAGCCTATCGCCTTTATCCTCATAAAGCGCATTTTCCAGTAGTAATGCTGATTGCCCAGGATCATCAACCGTTACTAGGTTCACATAATCTGTGCCAATGACTTTTCTCTGG
>CAYMPA010000280.1:0-2095 GCA_964392105.1 uncultured Enterobacteriaceae bacterium | reverse complement strand
TGTAAGGCAAGAATCAGCTTATTATTGCGTTCCTCTTTGTGTTGATTGTCATAGGAATAAGAATGGTATTCACGGGCAAAAGCACGCTTGGAATGTAATGAAAATGGATGAAATTGATGCTTTGGCTAAGACTATTAAAATGTTAATGTAAATATGTGCGAATTTAATTGAGGAAAAGAGAATATGAAAAGAGGGAAAACAGTTCAGATACACACTAACGAAAACACTTCATGTTCTGAATCTACCTGCTCGGACAGATTTGTAGAACTAGATAGAGTCGTAAAAGTGAACACTGTAAGCACTAGAAATATCCTCGATATCCAAATAACTCTCCGTGTTTGCGGTGATGGCATCATCAAATGTTATGATAGAAATACAAATAAAGTACTATTCAGTATGATGAGTTTTTCTACACCTGTTTCAGTTTTTGAAAGTGTAAAACATTCAAATGCTTCAGTTTTTGTGTCTTATGAATACCCTCACACCCTTGACCCAGTTGAGTTAAATTTTAAAATAAAAACTGATAAAGGAAAAAAATGTCTAGTAGAGCTAACTTCCGTAGTATTTATTGAAAGTGAACCATTACCAAAGGAGAATTGAAAATGATTGAATGGAAAATATGGAAAAAAGGAACTACAACTGAAATGTTTGAAACGTTTGTAATAGTTCCACTCCACTACAAATACTGGCTCGTTTTATGTAAAGACGATAAGCCTGTCAGAATTAGCGATCTTGAAGAATTAACTGAGTTTGAGGAGAGATATGAGAGCCGAAGATAAACTTGCTCAAGAAGTAAGCGATTATATATCTATTCAATATCCCAAGGTTATAGCGCATTTTGACACCGGAAGCGGTGGGAAAACAACTATTGGTATGGCAATGCGTAACAAGCGGTTGAATAAGAAAAACGGTTACCCTGATCTGTTTATCGCAGAAAGAGGCTATATCAGAGAAAGCGACGGTCTGATTATTTCATCTTATATGGGTTTATTCATTGAACTAAAAGTAAAAAGTCCCTATCTCAAGGATGGTAAAACATTACGGGCGGACAAGCATATACATGAACAGGCAGAAATGCTTGCCAAGCTGGCAGGAAAAGGGTATAAAGCGGTTTTCGGGGTGGGGTTCGACCATTGCAAGGAAATTATTGATGATTATTTAACTTGAAAATAATAAAGCTAAAAATGTTATAATATAGCTTCCTGTTAAGACTTCCTTGGAAGCAACCTTGCCCCCGTAGGTACAAAAACGGGGTATTGATATTATATAGTGCTGTTATCGACTTTCCAATCAGTGGAACGACATAACAGCTTTTGACCGTCCTGTATTTATGCAGGGATAGCTCGACGGAGCGAAAGCCGGAAACCCTTGCCGGTTGCCCTGCTTACTTTATGCAGGATCAAACGTATTGAGGATTATATGTGCGTTTCTATTGTGGCTAATGGAAAGGATTCTTTTACATTTGGCTAAACTTCTCACGGCTTTGAGGCTGATAGAGTGTAACCGGATATATGCTCTTGAAATCATAGCAAGATACGAGAATCCATGTCATTCCATTAGCTACTCAAAAGTTATTATAGCAAAGGGAAGCATTTCTGCTCCCCATAATCCTACCGTCGCTTTTTAACACGTTTTAAGCGGTCAATTTCGCTTTGTGGTATCTTAGGGGTAGGTACTTGCACTATAACCGTTTTAAGCCTTCCTGAGCCTATCATTTGAGAAATGGCAGGCTGGGAAACTCCCAGTAGTTTAGCCGCTTGTTGTTGAGTGTATAAGTTCATTTAATAGCCTCCTGAATAATTGCGTTGAATTGGAAAAGGCGTTATTGCCTTTCCCTTTATATTTCCGTTACAAGGCTATCATAAACTGCATTATTAAATTTTTCTTTTGCCTTTTCTATGGCTTCGTTTTCCGTTTCTGCTCGCTCAGTGAAATAAAATACAGATATTCCTACTGCATTCTCTTCCCTTGTTTCTTCTGGGTATCTCCAGATAGTAACTTCAAATGTTTTCATTGTATCGGTCTCCTTAAATTAAATTAGAAAAGGCGTTATTGCCTTTCCTTAGTTGTTATCATCGCAACCACAGGGTGCTTC
>CAYMPA010000279.1:0-2167 GCA_964392105.1 uncultured Enterobacteriaceae bacterium | reverse complement strand
TAGATCATTTTATCTGCAATGTCAATTACTTAGTGTGGCCCGACCCCTGCTGACTGCTGACGACGTACTGGGCCATAGCATATTACGCTATGGATGGGGAGGTGTCTTTCTCTTTTTTTAAACTCGTCGGGTTGTAGTGACATTTAGCCTGCCCGCCATCACGAGCCAGGCCCGCTCAGCCGATGTGGGCGGGCAAAGCGATCCGAAGGAAAATGTCACGCTTGACGAGTACCGTATCCGGACGGCTTTTATGAATAACCCTTTATATGATTATCACGTTTGCTCTTGACTCTTAATCGATGATATGTTTTCATGGCATGGTCCTGAAGGATAGAGTTTCCAAACGCTTGGTAACATGTCATGAATCGCGGCAGGCGGGCAGAAAACATATTTATCGATCAGAGAGATTACAAGGCATTTGTAGATCTACTCAAGGAAACCGCCGAAACATGGCATATCTGGGAGGTGGATAATGTTTAGTTTGAAAAAAAAAGATAAATTCAGAATTTTCTTCTGTATAATCGCAAGCGTTTTTTTCCTGGGGTCGGCTTGGAGCAGTGACCAAGCACAGACCTTGATGGATTTATCCGGCAGATGGGAAAGCAGCATTGGTTCTGATTTTATTATAGATCAAATCAATAACAGGGTGGAGTGGTTTTTGCCTGCTGACGGCCAGAAGGTTATTGGAGAGATTTCCGGTAACCTACTCAATGCCGACTGGGATAATGTTAAGATCTCTGGAAGAATTTTTACCGACAACACCGGATTATCGACCATAATTGAGTGGCAGAATGATGTTGTATTTAAGCGCATTTTCGAGAATACATTGCATTCGGGAATAGAAGACTTAGCCGAAGGCGAAATAATAAGTCAGGATGGAGGTCAGGGTTCGAATTGGCAATTGCTCGTTCAAGGCGTAGAAGAGGTTTATGCAAGTGGTAAGCATCTTTATATTACGACAAAGGGCAGTGGAGATATTTATAAAAGAGGAGCGGCGTTGAATTGGATAAGAATCGGAGGGCCGGGTTATATGTTTGCTGGCAACCATCGAGGAGATGTTTACGGAATATCCAATGTTGACCTTAGTGTTTGGTGGTACAGCGGCACTCCTAACAAGTGGAATAAAATAAAAAGCAGCCCTGTAGATTCGATATTCGCAGGTGGAAATATGCGACAGGTGGGCGCAATTGATTCTTATAGCAAGGATGTTTATTTGTACTATTTAAAAGGATGCTATCCGAACTGCATGTGGGAGTGGACAAGAATAGGAGGACCCGGAGTTCAGTTTATTCAGGGGTTTTGGAGTATATTTGCTCTTGGTGTAGGAAAGGGGAGTGTCTGGAAGTGGAGCGGTAACCAGAATTGGAAACAGCTCGGAGGTCCTGCTTATATGATTGCAGTTGATGGCACAGCAGCAGAAGTCTTATACGCCCTCAGCCCCAACCGCAAGCGAGTAATGCGATATTTTCCCGGGATTGGTCAGTGGGAGGATTACACTTTTAACCTTCCCGATACGCCAAAAACCATAGATGCTGGCTGGAATGTAATTGTAGCCCATTTCGGTGAAGAAGCCTGGATGATGCAAAACAATCTGAAACAATGGATTAAAATTAGTGGTGCGTGGAGGGTTAAAAGGGTAATAGCGGCTGGTGAAAATAAACCTGCAATCTACTGTTTATTTAACGATGATTCTTTATGGCGTTATACGGCATTTGATTAGGTCGATTAGCTAAAATTCTTTAATAAAGAGTAGAGAACGGGTTCAGCTTACTCCCAATGCCGATGGAGTCACCCAAAGAGTCTCCGCTGCTCTCCCTCATCAAACCGTAAAGGGGCTAGGTCCGTTCTTGACTCTAAGGTATTCTTTGAAATTTATTTCTTCTACTCTCATCGCTTTTTCCTCATGAATAAGTGTCGCAAAATAATGTTTAAAATTATCCGGTACAGGGCCCTGATCAGCGTGCGCATACTTCGCACCGGTTATTGACACGGCGTAATCTTTAAAATGTTTAAAATCTTCAGAAAATATGGGCATATAATCAATATTATGCGCTTTGCGCCCCGCCGGTTTGGTGTCGATGACCATGTTCATTTCGATTTTCTGGCTTTAAGTGAGTCGAGTAGACCGGTTTCTTCCGATGCTGCAGGTTGAGGTTTGTTTTCTCCG
>CAYMPA010000278.1:0-2183 GCA_964392105.1 uncultured Enterobacteriaceae bacterium | reverse complement strand
CAAGAAAAAAGAACAAAGAGAAAGTAGGAAAATGGACGAAACTTTGGGATGGGGCAAAGTGAATATGTCGTGGTCGGATACAGTTTTCAATCAAAGCGAGTCTGCTTCAGAAAGCAGCTCAAGCCTAAGACGTTATACAGACGCTTACAGTGCGAGACAGGGGGACTGAATATCCTCTTATATTTTTTTAAGCCCTCACGCCCCACTCCCAAAGCATGGGTTCAATTCGTCAAAGCTTTATTGTACACGACTTTCCAGTGTGCCACCAGAAATATTGCCGGTAAAACGAGACCTGGCCAAACCCTCGAATGTCGAAAGCAATTTAGATATCATCTATTAAGTGCTATATTTTACCCATTAATATCCATATACCAACATTGTGTTACTATTTACGGACCTTAATAAAAATATTTGTGATGCGTAATTGATTCAGTTACATTGTCCTCAAAGAATCACATTAAGTGCAATAAAGCTACTTAATGTCCGAAATGGGTAACATTATGAAACTTGATAATATGTCCGCATCTGCCATAGCTGAAGAATTAGGAAATAGGCTAAAACAAGCCCGGTTAAATGCTGATTTGACACAAACCGAGGTGGCATCACGAACTGGTTTAAACAGAAAGACTATCCTTAATGCTGAAAAAGGAAAGGTCCGGTTAGAAAACCTTGTCGCTATATTGGTCTCATTGGACATGGTAGGCCAACTCAACCTGTTTCTTCCTGAACAAGAAGTATCCCCCATACAGCTGGCGAAACTCAAAGGGCAAGCAAGGCAACGTGCCTCAAGGTCAAAGAAAGGCAATCCCCAAACCAAAGGGGATAAACACTCATGGTAACTGACTTTGTCCATGTGAAATATAAAGCGTATGATATTGGCGTTGTCAGTTTCAATACTGAAACGGGAATTGGCGCATTCGAATTTGAACCTGGTTTTATCAAAACTGGCATCCAACTGTCGCCATTAAAAATGCCTTTATCTCGAAAAATATATTCATTCCCAGAAGCCGACCCTGCTGCCTTCAAGGGGTTACCAGGAATGATAGCAGACTCATTGCCTGATGATTTTGGGAATGCTGTATTGAATGCGTGGGTAGCCAGCCAAGGTAATTCGCCATCTGATATTACACCCATACAGCGTCTTAAATATACGGGAACGCGGGGAATGGGGGCGTTAACATTTCACCCTGCTACCCAAAGAAAAAACCTAAACGCTTCACGAAATGTTGAAATTCAATCTTTAGTTTCTATTGCACAGGAAATCTTAGATAAACGCGAAAAATTCAGGGTCGTACTTGATGAAGATGGACAAGAGGATAAAGAAGCAATGATGGCACTATTGTCCGTAGGTATGAGTGCGGGCGGCGTCAGACCAAAAGCAGTCCTCGCGTTCAACAATGACTTCACCCAGGTTCGATCTGGTCAAACAGATGTACCAGAAGGATTTACGCACTGTATTATGAAATTTGACGGTGTCAGTGAGCATAACGCTGACAAAGAAGCCTTCGGCGATCCAATGGGCTATGGAACAATGGAGTATGTCTATCACCTCATGGCGAAAGCGTGTGGGATAGACATGATGCCTTGTCACTTGCTGAATGAAGGAAATAGACGCCATTTCATTACTCAGCGTTTTGATCGGGATGGGAATGCAAAGCGGCATGTACAAACATTAAATGGCTTGGCGCATGTTAGTTACAAAAGGGTAGGCTCGTACTCTTATGCCGAACTATTTGCAATAGCACGAGAGCTTGGATTAAGTCCCGATGATGCCATACAAATATTTAAACGGATGGTTTTCAATATTGTAGCGCGAAATCATGACGACCATTCCAAAAACTTTGGATTTCTGCTCGATGATCAAAACCGATGGCAACTATCTCCTGCATACGATATAGCCTTCAGTTACAAACCTGGAAGTGATTGGGTTAGTAGTCACTGGATGAAGCTAAACGGAAAGCGAGACAACTTTAGTCGTGAAGATTTTTATAGCCTCGAAAAATTGAGTCCCATTTTCAGTAAGCGGAAAATTGATCGAATCATCGAGGAAACCACAGACCATGTTTCAAAATGGAATAAATTGGCAACCGAACACGGTGTGCCGCATTCACTTTTAAGGTTGGTAGAGAACAATTTACGACTAACAATATAGGCTCAACCCAAGACATTTAGAACCTCTGCTC
>CAYMPA010000277.1:0-2185 GCA_964392105.1 uncultured Enterobacteriaceae bacterium | reverse complement strand
TCGATTCCTCCGATTGTGGATGGAATCAAAGTATGAACCTGCTTCCCGATAACTGCCATTGCTGGAAACTGCCTACGCCGCTATGCGACCCATCAGTGGCATTTGGGATCAAGGTTAGGTTTGAAATTAATGGAAATAACGGACTTCAGAGCCAGCACTTAAAACCCATCGAATATTTCTGAAAACTAAAAGATAGACTCCGTTATTTTCGAAGCGGTTATTCGGAAAATCAGGAGTGTTTGAAAACAGCTTATTTACTTTGCTGGTCAAATTTATATCGAAAGGGGCAGTGAGTACCGCCTTTCATCATTGTATCAGGTCGAGATAGCTTGACAGCAGGAGCAAATAAATCGGCGATATGATCATCTGCCTCGCAAACCAGGATGGCTCCCAACTCTGGTTCATCTAACTGTCTGAAAAATTGTGCATATCGACATCGTGTTACATTTAAATCATACTTTTCATCGTCGTTTTCCAATACATCGTAGTCAACATCGCCCTCGAATGTCTCATCTAGCATTTCTGAGGTTTTGAAAAAATTCTCGATGGGAATATCTGATTCCTTCGAGGAAAATTCGGTGATCCATTTTTTCATATATTCTCTGAGTACCGGATACACAAGGTCGTTCGCTTCCTCTTCTCCGAGTTCTGCTCGAAGGTGTTTTAGCAGAGGAACAAGCACATCAGCCTGGGATTTTACCCATTGCATGTAGGGTGTCGGTGTGTCCATGTTGAATTCTCCTGATCCAAATCTAAATATTGTATAGAAGCCCGTTAGCGCACGATAATACTATCTGATCCTATAATAGTTAATCGGATATAAAGTAATAGTTTCAACGATTGGCAGGAAATAGCTGGCCATTGGAAATTTAGAATTATTTAACCGCTGTTTTGGAATAAATAACTCCCGAGTGGTATATTTATTGTAAAGCCTCTTTTCAACGTGCTCCTTGATACCAGTCATTTGCATTTATTTCCATTCTCGCCAGTCGACCCATCAGTGGCATTCAGGATCCAGGCTTAACTGCAGAACATCCGATTACACACTGAACACTAAATGCTAGACCAGTCCCCGTTACTCTTTTGCCTGCGGCTTCCTTCGGATTCCACCTCACGATGGACACCCTTGCCGGGTCGATAGTGGACTTTCACCACCAAGTCATCCGACCACCACGTGTATCGGAACAGCAGCAGACTATGGCGCTACGCGCCATGCCAGGCGCACATAAAAAAGCCACTTCAAATGAAGCAGCTTATTTGAGTTTCACTTGAGGTAAAGACTATCTTTTCATCTTACGGCGAGAAAAACCTAGAGCAAAGATGCCTAAACCCATAAGGGCTAGGATAGAAGGTTCTGGAACTTTAGTAGCATTAATTTCCAACGTAAAAAATACATTGTTATCATTATATGCATCTGACGACCAAATCCAATGTGCTGAAGAATCTGTATCACCTTGATAGCCCCAAGGCCATGAACCATTTGCACCTAGGTCAGTAACTGTTGTGTAATTACTCCATCCAGTTGTACTCACCAACCAGTCAGTTGTATTAGTAGTTATAAAATTCTGTTTATTAGCAAATTCATGGCTTTCACCTGACAGTAAAAATTCCCCAAGAAAACCAGCAATCCACCCAGAATCAGATGAGGCTACGTGTAAAAAATAGTCTTGGCCTTCAGTTAACATCGTGTTACCTATTCCGTAACCAAAACCCCAGTTAGAACCACTTCCAAGCAGTGAGCCTTGAATATTGTCATCAGTTGAAAGATAAGCTGAAAAGTAATTATCGACATGCAGTGTTCCAGATAAAGATGAGGTTATCGGGGAAGCAAAAGTTGAACTTGATGCTAATAAAGAAACTGCAATAAAGATTCTGGATATACTTTTAAGAAACATAATTTATGCCTGTAAATGAAAAGATAATAAATCTAAGGCAATTAAAGTGCCAAAAAGTATTAATTTGGATAATATTGGGCTAAATATCTAATTATTGGGGTCGAAATCTAATTTATATCAATTATATGATGATCAAAACTTGTAGGGTGAACGTTACATAAAGCAAGATTGGAATCGTGATTGTAATATTTATTTACATTTGTATCTTTGACTATCTGGAATGTGTAAAAAATTTGGTGATTAGCAAGATAACTCAGCAAGCTCATGTAGCGAGCCACTGATGCTGTAAA
>CAYMPA010000276.1:0-2194 GCA_964392105.1 uncultured Enterobacteriaceae bacterium | reverse complement strand
CACCTGGCTTTAGACATGTAAAGAGTAGCGTGATGGCATGTAGAAGCAGATAAATACAATGTTTCATTGTAATAGATCATAAAACCAGACCACAGCGATAACAAGACTGTTCATATGTAGAAAATCAGGGTGTAATTAGTAATTCGCCATGCACAACTTGTTTTTGGGCTAATAAACACTAAATTAATTATTATTCATGAAAATAGCCTAATATAATCAAAATTCATGGACAATAATCGTTTTTCATGAAATGATGGCAATGCAAACGTAATAATCAATATTCACAGACATGGAAAAATATAATCAAAATTCACGACCCGTAACTCCTTTTCATGCTTTTCCGGCTCTGGAAGAGGGGATGTCACTTGCTGGCTATGCAGCACTAATAACAGGACATGGTTTGTCCGTGCCTGCTCCTGATTATTTATCTGCCATAGGAACCAAGCATAAGAGATACGAAAAGGGGAGATGGCGTATTTTTACGCCAAGGCATAAACCTGAGGACACCTTGCATGGACACCTGATATTTGCACTTAAGCATGAGGGCATTGATCTTGCTGTGCTCAAAGCATTGTTTGAATCCATTGAGCCCGAAGCTATTGCAGATATTGTTCGCTCAGAACCAACAGGTGCGTATAGCCGGAGAATCTGGTTTTTATACGAGTGGTTATTGAACAAAGAACTTGATCTTGAGGATGCGGCGCAGGGAAACTTTGTCGCTCTTATCAACGATACACTTCAATATCCGGGGCCTTCCCGTGATTCTAAACGCCATCGTATCCGCAATAACGTGCCGGGCACCCGTGAGTATTGCCCCCTGATCAGGAGAACAGAAAATCTCGACCGTTTTATTGGGCTGAAGCTCTCTCAGGCAGCTATAGACAATATTGGCAAAACGCATGCAGACCTGTTGAGTAGAGCAGCAGCTTTTTTATTACTGAAAGACTCAAAAGCATCCTACACCATAGAAGGTGAAACCCCGCCACATAACCGAATTGAGCGGTGGGGGAAAATTATCGGTGAGGCAGGGCAGAGAACACTTAGTATTGAAGAGTTGGAGTATCTTCAAAGAATTGTCATAGAGGATATCCGCTTTGTTATGCCCGGATGCCGCGTTGAAGGAGGATTTGTCGGCGATCATGATCGTGCGACCGGAATGCCTATGCCAGTTCACATCTCAGCACGTCCTGAGGATTTGGAAAGCCTATTAACTGGTCTGATTGAAATATATCAGATTCTTGGTAAGAGTGATTATGATCCCGTGCTTATGGCGGCATTGATTGCGTTCGGTTTTGTCTTTATTCATCCATTTGAAGATGGCAATGGCCGTATTCATCGCTACCTGTTTCACCATGTCTTGGCAGAAACCGGATTTGTTCCTAAAGGAATGGTTTTTCCGGTATCTGCTGTCATTCTGGATCGTATCGATGATTATAGTAAGACGCTGGAACATTATTCAAAACCCAGACTCGATCTGATTGAGTGGCGACCAACAGATAAGAATAATGTTGAAGTCTTAAATGAGACTATCGATCTGTATCGTTATTTTGATGCCACTAAACAGGCAGAGTTTTTCTTTGAATGTGTTGAAGAGACAGTGAATAAAACTTTGCCTGAAGAAGTTGACTACCTGACAAAGTACGATCTGCTAAACGACTTCATCAAAAACTATATCGACATGCCAGATAAAATGGTTGATCTGCTTATACGCTTTTTAAATCAAAATAATGGTAAATTATCAAAGCGTGCACGTGATAGGGAGTTCAATCAGCTCACTGAGGATGAAGTACAAACCATTGAACGCAAGTATGATGATATCTTTCACAGCGACTAGTGAAAGCGAGTTTTAGAGCAATCCTGATTGCTTAACTCGCGTTCTCAATTCATCCAGATTTGGGATGTCCTTGGGAGAGGCACAGCTAACAATCTGGTCGAGGATGAATTCCAAGACCTGCACGGCACGCTGCTTCTCAAAATCGTATGAGTACTGCGCATAGACCTCACCTGTCCATGGCGAATTGTTAATCAGGCAGTAAGCGGTGTTTGATAAAGTCCATTACAATGACTTTTCCAAGGAAAATGATTCAAGCTGTTTGATATTTTAGTTGGTGGCTTTCCAAGCTCATTTGATGGAGAGCCATTGTAAACCTCCCCAGTTTAGTGCCACGTACTTTTTGAGTTTTCCTGCTCTGAG
>CAYMPA010000275.1:0-2206 GCA_964392105.1 uncultured Enterobacteriaceae bacterium | reverse complement strand
TGTTGAACTAAACCCTTGAATACGTTGATTATATTCGGTAACAATTAGGTACCCAGCGTCATTCATTTGACGACCCGACTTTCCTATGGCCATTGTAAGATCAATAACGGGCATGTTTACTCCACGAATATCAACTATTCCAGTAATTTCCTTCCTGGTTCCTGGTATAGAACGTATAGGTGGACAGACGATCACTTCCTGCACCTTAAAAACATTGATTCCATAGAGTTGATCATCATCGCCCAAATAGAACATCAACAACTCTAGCCTGTTGTTTCCAGCCAATTGCGTCCGTTTATCTATATCTTCAATTACACCACTCATAGCATCCCTTGAATTTATCACCAGTAGTCAAGCTATATCGACTAAAGCTTAAACGACATTAAATGATCATATATGGCACAAATTTTGCTTTATAAGTATCGTATTTCTATGGTAAAGGACATTAGTTTGAAAGCTATAATTTCAACACTTTTCGTCATGGTATCTCTTATACCAGTGATGGCTCATGCACAATCCTATGAATCGCATGACCAAATAATAGCTGCAGTCACTGACCTGATTAATCAGAATTTGGATGATCATACAGACAGACAGATCATTGTTACGCCCCTGGATAGAAGACTGCACATGGCAAAGTGTACAGAGGCGTTGAGCGCCTTCATCAATCCCGGCACAAAACTGATAGGAAAAACGACAATTGGGGTACGTTGTGCTGGTGATAAACCCTGGAAAATTTATGTAACGGCAACGGTTAATCTCTTTAAAGAGGTTGTTATTGTCAATGAACCAATCATCCGTGGAACAACCCTGAGTGATGCACAGATACGATTAGAAAAAAGAAATATTGCATCACTTACCCGTGGGTATTACACCGTAAGGGAACAGGTCATTGGCAAGATAGCAAAATATACACTAAATCCTGAAAATATAGTCGCACCGTCAGCACTAGCTATGCCCAAACTGGTTCAACGTGGAAAAAATGTCATTATCATTGCTCATACAAATGACTTCACAGTAAAAATGAGCGGTAAAGCCATGACCGATGGACATCTTGGTGAACTCATAAAAGTTAAAAACCAACGTTCACAACGAATCATCCAGGCCAAGGTAATTGACATTAACAGAGTTAGCGTTGATATATAACATTACTCTTTGTTTTATATGGTTTTTTTTATTATACGGATAAAGTTTTACTCACATCTGCCGCAACATTTTTAGAGCAGGAAAACAAGGAAAGCATTATGAAGGTTAGTCAGTATCATCACCCTTCTAATATTAAAATGGAACATGACATTGCCAAAACACCAGGCATCACAAAGATTGAATATTCAGTAGCATCAAATACGCACTACGAGGGGAAACCGTCTGGTTCTGATGATATTTCATTATCCGAAAAGGCTGGATTTCTCTACAGGCTATCTGAAAAGATCGCATCAATTTCAGTTATTGATGAGATAAAAGTTAATTCACTCAAAACACAAATTAACACAGGCAGCTATCAAAGTGATTACAGCCAGGTTGCTGAAAAAATGATCGACACTGAACGCACTCTCACCAATTTAAGATTAACCAGTTGAGACAACATGAACAGAGATTACATCACAAAAATCAGCACACAAATTGATAATGCCCAGATAACATGCGCAAATTTATCTAATTTACTGGATGCAGAAAAATCAGCACTGATCGCTGGAGACATGGCCGCAATAAAACAACTGACCGATGAAAAGATTGCCCTGATTTCTGAATTAACACTCCAAGATACAGAATTAAAGTCCCTATTATCTCCTATCAGTGTAACAACTAATACCCAGTTCATAAAAAACTGGGAAAGGCTCCAATCCATTCTGCAGACTTGCAAATACAAGAGCAGCATCAATGGAGCCATGATTAATATCAGCCTTAAACACACCGCCGATGCACTCAGTCTGATACGTGGCGGCGTAAATCTCGATAATTCAACATATTCCCAGAATGGCAAAACGAATCGTTCCATTCACTCAAAAAAAATTGCAACAATTTAGCTCGAATAATACCTTCCCCACCTATATAATCTCCACCAGGACAATATTTGCGGTTCTAATGAGCCGTTGAACCCTTTAGAATCAATAAAATCCGCCCGTAGCTCAGATGGATAGAGCGGTCCCCTCCTAAGGGACAGGCCAGAGGTTCGAATCCTCTCGGGCGGACCAAAGTCTAAAAG
>CAYMPA010000274.1:0-2219 GCA_964392105.1 uncultured Enterobacteriaceae bacterium | reverse complement strand
TCAACTTACTGAGGTTTAAGCCTTTTTTGATTCAAGTTTATGGGACAGCAGTGATTTCTTATTAAAGATCTTTGCACGGATAGAGATTTTGTTCTCACCTATTATTGCTCCTGCACCAAAAGTAGGCGCTTTAGGCGAAACCGGCATTGCCTGCATGGATGCAGGTACTTAGGATTTGTCGGGAATATTAATCCTGACAATACATCCCTGTACATAAGACGGGGATAAGCGCGCACGACTAGATGGATGGAGGAGGTAGAGAATGTCGGGAACATATTCTCGAGGTAAAGTGACGCAGAATGCCTAAGCCGAGAAGCGGAGTTTATATAAAATTTGTCGCTTCCCGACCCCGCACTCGAGAAAATTTTAAACGAAGTATGAGGGCAAAATGGCATTCGTGCAAAATTCTCTATTAATTGACGTACTCTACAACTTCTAATTCAAAACCGGATAGTGCATGCATTTTCTTTGGTGCACTAAGCACACGCATTTTTCTAACACCTAAATCAGAAAGAATCTGTGAACCCAAGCCAATTGTACGAAGATCCCGACTGTTTTCATTATTATTACTATCAGATTGTTGTTTATTAGTTTTATAGGATTCTATCTGGTTGATTAATTCCATTGACTCATATTGATCACAGAGTATGACCAACACCCCTGTTTCTTCTTTTGCAAGACGCCGTAATATATCTTCTACCGGCCAACCGCGATCACTGGCAAGACTACCAGTTAAATCAGAGATCGGATTTACCAGATGTACTCGAACCAGGGTAGGTGTATCAGGATCAAGCTTTCCTTTTACTAATGCCAAATGAAGTTTCTTTTCTAACTTATCCTGATATGCATGAAGAACAAACTCCCCATATTCTGTTGGTAGCGTACATTCCGTCATATGTTCGACTGTCTTCTCGTTTTCAATGCGATAACGAATCAAGTCTGCAATCGTACCAATTTTTAGACTATGTTCCCTGGCGAATATTTCCAGATCAGGACGTCTTGCCATCGAACCATCATCATTCAATATTTCTACAATCACAGCCGATGCTTGCAATCCTGCAAGACGTGCCAGATCACAGCCTGCTTCTGTGTGACCGGCCCTTGATAAGACACCACCCGGTTGTGCCATAAGCGGAAACACATGTCCAGGTTGTACCAAATCTGTTGGTTTTGCATCCGGTGCAACTGCTTTTTGAATCGTCAAGGCACGGTCAGCAGCCGAGATGCCTGTAGTTACACCCTCTGCTGCTTCAACTGATACCGTAAAATTGGTCGAAAAATTTGAATTCGAATGGCTGGTCATCAATGGCAGGTTTAATTTTCGGCAATGGTCTCCTGTTAATGTTAAACAGATCAATCCACGACCAAAACGCGCCATAAAATTAATATCTTCAGAACGTACACATGATGCAGCAATGACCAGATCACCTTCATTTTCACGATCTTCATCATCCATCAATATGACCATTCGACCATTACGGATTTCATCTATGAGATCTGACGTTGTATTAAGTGACATAAGATTTTCTATATATAATTCATCGATTCATAACTATACATTATTCTTTAACTGTTAATTGGTCCAGATAGCGTGCAATCAGATCAACTTCAATATTAACCTTCGTTTCTATATCGTATTCCGAAAATATTGTCTCTGTTAATGTATGGGGAATGATATTAACACCGAACGTAGTGCCATTGACTTCATTTACAGTCAAACTAACACCATCAACCGAGACTGATCCCTTTTTTGAAATAAATTTATTTAACCCAGCGGGAATTTCAATCGTATATCGAATTGATCTACCATCATCTATCTTCCCTATTACCTTGCCGATACCATCAACATGACCACTGACCATATGACCATTGATTCGATCAGACAACATCATTGCTTTTTCCAGGTTGATTCTGGAACCCACCTTCAAATTAGAAAATGTCGTCAAGCTTAGTGTCTCTTTCGACAAATCTGCACTAAATGAATTTGCTTCCTTTTCAATTATAGACAAGCAAACACCATTTACTGAAATACTATCGCCAAGCGCCATATCAGATAGTTCCATCTTTCCTGTATTGAATACGAAACGACTATCATCGTCCATTGAATCAATATCAGAGATACTGCCGATTGCCTGAATAATTCCTGTAAACATAGTTTAATCTCTAGGGTTAAATTTCCCGCTACTTGCTGTGGCGTGGTTTATTCTTCAATATTACTT
>CAYMPA010000273.1:0-2226 GCA_964392105.1 uncultured Enterobacteriaceae bacterium | reverse complement strand
CTTGAACTTGATAACTGGACGGGTCATAAATTCACAGACTTATTTACACTGCTTAAGGTAGATGGGGCATGGAAGATTATGAACAAAGTATTTTATCTCCATGCTTAACTCACTAAAGGGGGCTGACCCTGAACAATCTCTAATTATCCTTACATAAAGGGGTCAGTTTTTTCAGTTGGGAAACAAGTTGCCTGGATTCTTTCATAAACTCAGGTTGTGTGTGTACTTTCGTTATCGGTGCAGTTTCAAAATCAAGCGTCTTCGCCGGTGATATAACAATCAGCATTAAAATATAAAACCTCAGTATTTATTGTATCCTTGTTGTTGATGTCAATGCCAGCATCCAAAATATCAAAGAAAAATTAATCCTTCAAAAAAAAGGTCTGCCCTCTTTAACTTAAGTATGTTAACGGGGAGTTTCGTCACTCGGATCACGATACGGATAATTGAAAGAACCGTATCGAAGTATCAAGGTTGCTAATGCAAGAATCAAAATCGCCCCCGAGATATAAAGAACACTTTGTTCGGGTTCATGACTCGCCTGGATGTTACTAATAAGCATCCTTGTTAAAGCAGTTATTGCAACATAGATCAGATAACGAACCGGCATGTGGTTTGTTTTAAAGTAGATCCCCACCATTGCCAGGAGCTCAAGGTAGATAAAGAGAAGCAGAATATCCTCAATTGTAAATTGACCACTTTCTGCCATCCCGATAAATGTAGTCATGGCTGACCATACAACCGCAGCACCAATAACAAATAAGGTCAGGACATGAAACCCATCAACCAATAAATTACCGATTGAATTCGTAATAACCTTTAATTGTTGGTTGAGCACTTCAACTTTCTGAATGTCTGCCACGGAGTTCCTCCCAAGTAGTTCATGAATCCGCCTTGGTCACTTTGAATTATCGTAAATAGCAACTTTTAATGCTAGCTTGAAATGCAAAATATCTCCTTAATAATATAAAGGGGTCTGAATGAACTTCCCCTAGTTTAATGGATACTTTTAATCTAATCTTAATTATGTGGAAGAACTTGCAAGTACAACAGAGGTAAAAGGTTGTTTCAGACCATTCAATACCACTGAAGGTCGTATTCTTCTCTCCGGTCTATTAATGTCGTTGCTATATGCTATCTGCCTGGCAGCCAGCTATTTCATCTCACCGAATACCTTTCAAGTCTATGTTGGCATGACGGCGACTCATATCCTGTTCGGGCGAGCCGCCGGAATGTCGTTTGGTTATTCACTAGACTTTGGTCATCTGATCGTTATTCCGATCAACCTCGTAATAGAGATGATCATGGTAATGCTCATATATCCCCTGTTTGTCTTGGCCTGGCGTAATCTTTTGATTATCAAGGCACTGAATAATTTCATGCATCGAATTGAAGAGGCGGCGGAGACAAATGAGGCAAAGATCCATCGTTATGGCATTCCGGGCCTATTGCTGTTCGTATGCATTCCTTTCTGGATGACAGGCCCCGTAGTTGGCTCTGTTATCGGCTTTTTCCTGGGATTAAGACCGTGGGTGAATATGTTCGTGGTGCTGTTTGGAACCACTGTTGCATCGCTGGGCTGGGCAATTTTCCTCAAGGAATTGCACGAACGGGTAGCGGATTTCAGTCCTTTTGCGCCAATGATTCTTCTCTTAATCATCATCGTTATCGTTGTTGCTGGCTATCTGCTGGAAAAGCAGAATCTACACAAAAATAATCATAAGCAGTGATGATGCTATATTTGTACTGACAACTTAGACATAAATTAATAAATTACAGGTGCCGGAGTGATTAAAAATAATGACTCCGACCACTTTTTAGTAAGTGTCGAACCAGGCGAGCTGGGTTTGGAAGAAAACAATTTGATTGAAGATTAGAGTACAACGATTAAAGATCTACCCAATATTAATAATTCATTTCTAGTTATTACCTAACCAATAATGAGGATTTAATAGTCTATTATTAGGATTTATATGGCGTTAATTTATACACCGTATTGATTAGAAGATTAATAATGACAGAACGACTACAGGGACCTCGGTACATTTATGCCCTGCGTGTACCCTTGAGTGGTGGGGAGGAGATAGAGAATGTCTGGAACACATTCTCGAGGTGATCTGCCCCTATTTTAACGGAGTGTTTAACCCGCATTTTTCAATGCGCGTTTTCGTAGTTTATCGGACTCATATAATCGATGCCAGAATGACGCCTGATGCGATTGTAATA
>CAYMPA010000272.1:0-2269 GCA_964392105.1 uncultured Enterobacteriaceae bacterium | reverse complement strand
AGGTGATACGGATACCATCGGTCGGGTCCACAGCGACAACCTCACCGAAAAACTCCCCGAGCATGGCCTGTGCGGTGTTTCCGTTACATGCCCTATCGCCGCTGTTAAGCTTGGCAAGTCGGGCGTTGGAAATCTCTTTATTCATCATGCTGGAATGTCTACTTGTCAGCGTTCATAATCCAGGGGATAGGGGTACATCCTGTATGGGAAAGATTGCTTCTTTATATAGATAGGAGATTTATGTATGCTGCGCACGTTTTAATTGCTCTGGGGATTGATTTTATTGTGATAAAATGCCTTGCGAACACAGAGAGTGACGTATGAAAATGATGCGCCCACGGCGTATGCTGCGTAAGACCAAATCGTTATCAGCAAAGTTGCAGTTTTTATTGGATGTGCTGATGGTTGAAGGCCTTTTGTTATTGGGTTTATACTTTAAAAACATTCATGACTTCTCGCTGTATTATTATCCTGCTTTAGCTGTGCCATTTCTGATGTGGGTCATCTACACAAATTCTGGTGTATATCGAAGGTTCTCGGGGCATGTGGATTCGTCGCTTCGTCTGATTTGGGCCTGGTCGAAAGTAATCGGTATTATGGTGGTTTGGGCTTTTGTATGTAAAGTGTCCGAGGATTACTCTCGAGCAGTGGCATTAACCTGGTTTGTTACAGCTGCGCTGGGCCAGGTCATGCTGCATGTATTGTCAAATACTATGATGCGTTATTATGCGATGCACCATTATCGTACAGTGCCATCGATTATTGTGGGTCATGGTAAGCTTGCTCAATATTTAACCGAAAAAATTAACGCAAACCCATGGATAAAGCATAAAATTATTGGTTCCGTGGGTGAGCCTGAATCTGATAAACAAGAAGATCATCAGCAGGAGCCTAAGGTAAAGGGTGTTTCCTATCTGGGCGACTACCAGGATTTAAGGGATTTGGTTAAGAAGAGTGGGGCGCGGCGCGTTTATTTTGCATTGCCAATGCGTACCAGCCATGAAATTCGTGAAATGCAAATAAAACTCATGGATTTGAATGTTGATATTGTATGGGCTCCAGATATTTTCGGGCTACATTTGCTTAGCCCTAGTGTGAAGGAAGTTGCTGGTGTGCCACTGTATTATTTATCAGAAAGTCCGATGACCGATGGGGCAAGGTTTACCAAGGTGTTTGTGGACAAGGCACTTGCTTCGATTGCATTGCTCTTGCTTTCACCACTGATGATTGGCGCAGCATTGGCTGTTAAGCTTAGCTCCCCCGGTCCTGTGTTTTTTCGTCAGCAGCGGCATGGACTGGATGGTAAGATTATTGGTGTATACAAATTTCGTAGCATGAAATTGCATAATGAACATGAAAAGGTAACCCAGGCCAGGCGTGGAGATTCCCGTGTTACCAAAGTAGGTGCTTTCTTACGCAGAAGCAGTATTGATGAGTTGCCGCAGTTATTGAATGTTTTGAAGGGCGATATGTCCTTGGTAGGTCCAAGACCTCATGCATTGCAACATAATGAGTTTTACGCTGATAAAATCTCTGCATATATGACTCGTCATCGTATTTTACCCGGTATTACAGGCCTTGCTCAGGCAAATGGTTGCCGTGGGGAAACAGAGACTATTGAGAAAATGGAAAAACGTGTGGAATACGATTTGGCTTATATTAACAACTGGTCAATTTGGTTGGATGTTCGTATTATTTTAAAAACAATGACAAATCTCTGGTCTAAAAATGTGTATTAATGTTTTCTGCCTGATTGTATGCTGGCGATGATAAAGCCAGCAGTCTTGTTGTCTATACTTCTTATGGCGATTGCATTTGAATCGACATGTGCCCCAAGCATTGATAATAGTCTGATTCCAAATTTGGATAAAATTATTCACTTTTCTGTGTTTGGTGTTGTGGGGTGGTTGTTGGCGATGCTGCTTTCGACGGGGCTAGGAAAACATGCCTCCAGGCTTAATATATTTTTTATTAGCTTGCTGTTGATCTTGTTGTTGGGTAGTGGCGATGAATGGATCCAGAGCTTTACATTAACGCGCCATGCCGAGGTCAATGATGTGTTGGCAGATGTTGCGGGTGGAATGGTGTTTTTGTTGGTTTATTTTAGATTTCATGCTTGTATTTTTTCTAAAAAAGAGGCTTATAAGCCACAGGTAGTTGATCATGTCTGATATATTAAAAGCAGTTATTTTGGCTGGTGGTTCGGGTACACGATTGTGGCCGTTATCGCGCCAACAGCTTCCCAAACAGTTTCTCAATTTGGATGGCG
>CAYMPA010000271.1:0-2290 GCA_964392105.1 uncultured Enterobacteriaceae bacterium | reverse complement strand
AACTTCGCACACGAGTATACACCTGGGAACGCCCCACAAGAGAACGGAATCAAATCCATGAAAATACCAGGAGCCACAGGAAAGGCTTACCGAATTCCGTTAAGCTTTTTGGCTGTGATGTCGGGATTAGCACCCACAAATGCTGAAGAGATTCCAATTAATGAGAAACCGACCCAATCACAAGGGTATAACTCAACAAAAGCAAGTGTAAAACAGATGGATTATATTCTCAGCTTAGCCCAGAGTAAGTACCGTGAAGATGCGTTTCGTCGAATCGGTCTGCATATTTCCATATCATATGGAAAATCGTCAGGTAAGGAGCTAAATAAAGATGAAGCCTCACATATTATTGAAATGCTAACTCAAGGTGAGGATCTATTACTCCCGGAAGACAAATAAAACCCACCAAGTCCTTCATCGAAGGCACGCCCACAACGCCAGTACTGGCAATCATTCTTCCAAAATTGATCTATAAAGTTATAATTTATATCAGATAATCAATCAATAAAATCAATGTTCTTCGACCAAGATTTATTAGACATATTAGCAGCCGAGGGTAATTTTTGGAAATCGTATGATGCATGTATGATGACCGAATTGGCTCAGGATTTCCCAGATTCAAACTCTGATTCTGCCCAATATCAAACTCCAACACCGCTTGTCTCAGCCCCTCTGAAAATTGCCACACCCGCTGTAGAACAACCAGCAACAACCAGGTATTCAATTGGAAAGATACTTCCCAGCGTGCCGCTAGATCCCGGTGAAATTGAAGATGATGAAACGGCCATACACCCTAATTACCGTGCTGCAAAACATGATGTATTGCTAAATGCCGTTATAAGGAAACTAAAAGCCCGACAACTGCATCCAGACCAAAACCACACTGAAGCCCTGAAAGAAATGGTACGTGTGGTTTTAGGCGATCAGGAACTGAATCGCCCTGTTATTCTGCCTGTAATCCCGGGTTACGGCAAGACCACCCTGTTACAGGAACTTATTAAAGACCGCCTGAAAAACGACCCAACCTGGTCTGCAATAATTGTGCTGTTGAGGGCCGAGGATATCTTTAAACATATTGATCTATTTCCAAAATCGAGTGATATAGCAGCTTGGCCCACATTTCGTATCGTACTTGAGTGTCCCAACAACCAGCATTATTTCGATCTAATTACCTGTCAGAATTGTACAATAGCAACATGCCCAGTCAAAACAGACCTCAAAAAGAGCTACAGTTCAGAACCGGCTTCATTCAAAAAGCAATTACGATGTATTAAAGGATATGGGTCGGATGACTATGCAAAAGCCAGATGCTATAATTGCGATAAATCAGAGGAAGGGAAAACCTGCACTGTTAAATATAAAGAATCTCCTGCTTTCTCCAGTAAACGTGTAATATTTATTACTCATGAATATTATAAGCGTGTAGTTGAGCGTAATAAAAGTTTGGGAGGCCTCACCAATTGTGAACTCCCCAGTGGGGCAGTAAAAAGGCACATATTCATCGATGAACGGCCACACATGGTTGACGGCCGTATGCTAACGCTCAATACGATAGCAAAGTTCAGTTCGGTGGTAACATCCAAGTTGCCACAGCATAAATCTGAAATCGAAAGAGCCTGGTTACATGTTATGAGATTCTTTGGTAGTACCGGTAAAGTCCAAGTTGCCGGTCTGGATCAGGGATTCAGGTGGGGAAGTAAATTCAAGGATGAGTGGAAATCCTTAGCGTTGGATGGAAAAGCTGACGACCCGGACTTGCTGTTCAAAATTGAAAACATGATTAATGCAGGTGGATACTACGAAAGTAAACATTTTACTGGTGAGGAGCAGGTAATCACCCTCAGTCAATACACTAAAAAGCTTACCAGAAAGAACAGGACCGTCATATTCGACGGCACTGGATTGTTCGATCAGTCCTACAAAGACGATCGGTACTATATACACCAGATACTTGACAGAAAAAGGTATCAGAATCTCACATTCCATATCTTCAATCAGATAAATTTGAGCAAAGCGTATTACGATTCAGCAACAGACACATTCTACAAAGAGTTCTGCGAGGATATCGTTCAATTAACAAAGGGCAATAAGACTCTGGTTGTCTGTTATAAGAAGAATAAGATGAAGTTTAACAATCATCTTGGTCCCCATGGCATTTACACTGATTACTGGGGGAATATGCGTGGAAAAAATGATTATTATGAGACAACTCATGTTGTATTCACTGGGATAATAGATTACGGTACCAATGTTTATGCGGCCATGGATCTGGCAATCTCCGGTGACACTG
>CAYMPA010000270.1:0-2303 GCA_964392105.1 uncultured Enterobacteriaceae bacterium | reverse complement strand
TCTTTGTTCATCATAACTTTGGCCTCAACACCTAACTGTTTATTTTAATTTACTATATTAGCGCTTTCTATGTCATCGAAATAAAGTTCGATTTCATCATTATCAATACTTAAAATAATCTGTTCATCAGTCACTTCAAGCAGTTTTCCAGTAAAATTACGACGACCATTGTGGGGCATTCGTAATTTACATTTAATCTTTGCATCTACATATTTTTGGTATTGTTCAATTGTAAATAAGGGTCGATCGAATCCTGGCGAAGAAACCTCTAAGGTATATTCTCCTTTAATAGGATCTTCAACATCAAGAATCGCACTGACTTGTCGACTTACCGTTGCACAATCATCAACAGTAATTCCATTTTCATGGTCAATGTAAATCCTCAGTATTGAAGGAGATGCGCCTGATTTATACTCAAGCCCCACAAATTCATAGCCTAATCCAGCGACTACAGGAGCGAACATCTCATTCAATTTTACAATGCTTGCCATGCTTACTTACCAAATTTAAATACACTAAAAATAAAAAAAGGCCATAAGGCCTCGTTCAGAAATTGCTTGTTGACTAAACTGGGCCGTGCCCTTTCATCTCAGGCGCCCTAATCAAAGACTACAAATTGCAGAGCGTTTGATTACATAAAAAACCCTAAAACAAGGGTTTTTAGAAGAAAAACTCGATTTAATACGACGATTGTTACTTTCTAAAGGTTTCGGAAAACTTAATCACGAATAACTTATTTAAGAGGGAGCCCAATCATCAACGGCGCGATTATACCAAGACTAGCACCTGATATACAACCATAACACCTACTTTATTATTAAAGAGGCCAGGGCAAGATCGCACTTTATTGAACTTTTAGGCTAAATGGTGATCAGATCAGTATCAATCACAACGAGATACTGCCATGACATTTATAGACCACTTTTCATCAATTGATGACCCAAGAGCTGATATTAACGTAAAACATGATTTTTTAGATGTACTTTTTTTAACGGTAAGTGCCGTATTATCAGGTGCTGAAGGCTGGAAAGATATTAAAGATTTTGGTGACAATAAAATTGATTGGTTAAGACAATACAGAGATTTTGGTAATGGAATACCAGTGGATGACACTATTGCCAGAATAGTAAGAGCAATAGAACCAGCACAATTAAATCAATCTTTTATTGATTGGGTAAACGAAATCAGGGTTGATAGTGGTCAAGAGCAAATAGCCATTGACGGGAAAACATTACGTCACTCCTTTGATGGCGATAGACATAACGCATTACACAGCATTACAGCTTGGAGTAAATCTCAAGGTTTGGTCCTTGCTCAATTAAAATCGACAGGCAAAAAGAATGAAAATGCATCAGTAATCGATATGCTCAATGTGTTAAATATCAAAGGCGCATTAATCAGTGCTGATGCAATGAATACTCAAAGAAAGATCGTTGATAAAATTGTTGAAAAGAAAGCCGACTATGTACTGTGTGTTAAGTTAAACCAAAAGAAGTTACATGATGAAATAGCGGCATATTTTCACAAAGTTAAACGAGAAACACCTGAATTTATAGATGAGTTTGAAGAAGTTGATAGTGGGCATGGTCGTGTTGAAGCCAGGAAATATAGACAGCTCAGAGTAAATGAATGGATTAGCGAAGCTAATAATTGGTCGAATATTCAAACGGTGATTGAAGTTGAACGAGAGCGCCATATTAAAGGTGAAATAGTACAACAAGAAACCTTGTATTACATCAGTTCTCTTGCACCTGATGTTAAAAGGATCGGTGAAGCAATTCGCAGCCACTGGGGTGTAGAAAGTATACATTGGATTTTAGATGTGACATTCAAAGAAGATGATAGTCGAATACGAAATGGAGATGGTGCTGAAAACGTTGCAGTCATTCGACGATTTGCGTTAAACCTAGCTCGACTGCACCCACAGAAAAACAGCATGAGAGGAAAGCTAAAGCAAGCTGGTTGGAGCGATGATTTTCGTTCTGAACTTATATTTGGTCAAAATTAGTACAAAGTGTGCGGTTGCCCTGTTTAAAATTCTTCTAATTTAGTTATTAATTTCTAATTTTCGTCATATTGTGAGATAATTTTCTATTATTCTTCACATAAATAATGAATTTTGGATTTTCAATGGCAATTTACTTCATAAAACATAGTGATAAAGCACAAGATTCTCGTGCTAGACGAGCGGTAGCTCGATCTGAATGGGTCAAAATCTATCGAGGTATATATTCGGATGACTTCACCACGCCTATAGAAGATCAGGTTCGTAGTAATATTATTCATATAGTTAAACACCTATT
>CAYMPA010000269.1:0-2321 GCA_964392105.1 uncultured Enterobacteriaceae bacterium | reverse complement strand
AGTCTGAGTATTTCAATATAGAGCCAGATCAATGTGACCAGCAGTCCAAATGCTGCGTACCATTCCATATACTTTGGTGCACCCATTTCTGCACCATTTTCAATAAAATCAAAATCAAGCACTAGATTTAACGCGGCAATTACAACGACAAACAGGCTGAACCCTATGCCTATAATTCCACTCTCATGAATTAAGGGTATTTGTATCCCGAAAAATCCAAGTAGTATTGAAACGAAATATATCATTGCAATCCCGCCGGTAGCCGCAACAACCCCAAGCTTGAAGTTTTCCGTAGCTTTAATAAGTCCCGATTTATACGCAAACAAAAGGCATAACAGGGTACCGAACGTAAGACCAACAGCCTGTATTACTATACCGGGAAACCGGGCTTCGAAAATTGCAGAGATCCCCCCGAGAAATAATCCTTCCAGTAATGCATAGACAGGGGATGTTGCTGCTGCCCACTCCTTTTTAAAAACAGTTACAAGAGCCACAACAAAACCACCGATAGCACCGATCATTGTCCAGGGAGTTACCACTGCAGGGTTCCCGCTGTTAAAAAACATATTCCATACCCAGGTGGCAGAAATCAGGGTCAGAATAAGCAGGAGCCCTGTTCTGTTAACCGTTCCCTCAATCGTCATAACATTATTGCTATCAGCAGCAGATTCAAGACCTTTAAATGTTTTTGAGTTTAGTGCCGGATTGGCTGTTCTCATCATGATAAATCCTCCTAGGAGTCTGTCGGGAAACGTCTATCTGCTGCGTTACACTCATCCTTCGTCATTGCAGCGTACTCATAAGTACGCTTCATTCCTCAGGATTTCGTGCGCCTTGCATCTAAACATTTTTCAACAGCCTCCATACAAGTGGTTTTCCGACAGGCTCCTAATAAATTATCTTCTTATTTTACAATATACATAAAACAAATACAAGCACGTTTCAAAATACAGGATCTTCCGATTGCGGATTTTGGATTGAAAAGACTTCACATTTTGGATTTAGGATTGCGGATGTTGGATTGAAAAGACAGGAGTTTAATGGAGTGCTGGAGTATTGGAGTGAGAAGCAATTTTTGATTTTAGATTTCGGGTTGCGGAGAAAATTAGGACGCTGATTTTCCACTAACTTAAGTTAAATGCGTAGTATTAAGAGGGAAGCCATTGACAATTATTATAATAGCATTACATTTGACAGTCTGGGGCTGGACCTCTTGTTTGGCTGACTGAAGTGGCAGGTGTGCGTAGGCCTAAAGTCTAATCTGTATTGGACCAAGGTCCAATAGACGAGTTTTTTCTACTGTAGTACGCTCATTAAATAATATATTGGATGCGTATCTTTTAAAGAAAATAAGAAACGTGTACACACCACTTATGAATATTACAGCCAAAAAAGGGGGTGATACTGAGAATTTATTTCTATGGAGAGAGATACTACGCACAACTCAAATCAAGAAAGGAGGATACCATGAACAGAAAGATTGTATTTATCACGATAACTCTAGTTGTGATGTCATGTAGTTTAATATACAGGACATCTCTCGCACAAGAGGGGCTACAATTTAGTGTTACCATCACAAATATTACTGGTGGTCAGGTTATTACTCCCCCTGTTGTAATCAACCACAGCAAAGATTTTGAACTCTTTGCGCTCGGCTCTGCGGCGAGTGCTGAGCTTGTTACGCTGGCAGAAGACGGTATCACTACTGCATTAACCGGCTTTCTTGCAACACAGACTTCTGTGTTCGATTACACAGCAGCCTCCGCAGCACTGATGCCGGGAGAATCAGTGACACTAATGGTTAACGCCGCCTGGGGCGGTTTCAATTACATCTCTGCAGTTGGAATGCTGGCCACAACCAATGACGCCTTCTTCGCCATCCGGGGGGTTAAAGCTTACACGTTTTGGGAAAAGACTACTTATGCCGACGCTTATGATGCGGGAAGCGAAGCTAATTCGGAGGCCTGTGAGCACATTCCCGGACCACCCTGTGGGAATGCTGAAGTGAGGAACACTACTGGTGCTGAAGGATACGTCCATGTCCATGCAGGTATACACGGTATAGGCGACCTCGTTGCTGCTGATAATGATTGGAGTAATCCAGTTGCAGAAGTCATAATTACCGGTCCGTTTAATTTTCACAAGTAAAAAATTCAGAAATTAAGGAATTGAGGAAGACAGGATTTTAATGGAGTGGTGGAGTGATGGAATGGTGGGAAATGATTCTGGATTGGAAATGCATGAAAAGATACTAATTTCTGGATGCTAGATACTTGATGATTGATTGAAGATAAGCATAAAAAAACTCTATGCTCTATGCT
>CAYMPA010000268.1:0-2325 GCA_964392105.1 uncultured Enterobacteriaceae bacterium | reverse complement strand
AAATCTTATTTAGGGAGAGTAATTTTGAAATTGACTAAACAAGAACTAAGGGAATTATTCTGGTATTATAAAGGAGAATTATATTGGGAAGATTCCAACAAACGAGTAGGATTCAAATCCAATGGGGTGTGGCGGGCCACCATCCACGGAAAAACCTATCCTTTACATCGCATTATCTTTGCTTATCACCACTCCGATCCGCCGAGCTTTATACATCATGCAGATGGCAATCTGGATAATAATTGTATAGAGAATCTACTGCCAGGTAAATCTACTCACACAGGAATCTGTTGGAGAGAAGATTATAAAAAATGGAAAGCAAGGATTACTTATAAAGGAAAAGAAATATTCATCGGGCACTTTGAGTCGAAACAAGACGCAATCGCCGCACGCAAAGAAATGGAAGATAAACTGTATATGGGAGATAAAAATGATAAACGTTCGTGATAAAGGTAAGAAAGGTGAAACTGAATTCTGTAATAGATTTAATATGTTCTTTCCTAAAGAACTAAAAAGAAATCTGTTACAAACAAGGGAAGGTGGGGCAGATGTAACTGGATGTCAACCATTTCAAATTGAAATAAAACGCTGTGAGAAATTAGAGAAAGAGAAATGGTGGGGCCAAGTTAATCGGGCGTGTAACCAGGGAGACATCCCTATTGTGGCGTATCGCCAAAACAAACAACCTTGGCGGTTCTTAATTCCTGTGACATATATTGGGTTAGAAACTAACCGGTGGGCGGAAATAGACGAGGACTCGTGGGTAGAACTGGTTATGCGGGAACACCCTAGATCAGAGGGTCAAAAATAAGTAAAATTGCGGACGGGGTGCTACTGTCTTTGTCTTATGCACAATACCCCCCCCACCAAACCATCAACAGGAGCTGGGGAAGTGATACCTTACCAGCGTACTAAGGTATATAACCAACCAAGCTACTAAGGATACTGCAACTATTAACCTACCATATCACTGGGGTATATAACCAACTGATCAAGTCAACTATTGACCACACGCACAAGAGGCCACCAAAAACGCACAAGGCGGGACGATCGCACTCAGATAGGCCAACGCCTAGCCCACTATGAGATCGTACGATTGTATCAACCAATAGGCCTGCAGGACGTATGCCTGATGGTGGTTGTTGGGTATTGGTGGGCGCTTGAGCAGACAGCCTCTCACCCTACTATCGGATTAACGCAAGTTTCAACTATGATCTGTTATAAAACAGTGACTTATGAAATAAATGCAAAATAGTCCTTGACTTCTGGGATATCATAACCCATACTTCTACCATGCCCAGCGGAGTTGGGCTACTACAATTTTACTTTTTTTAAAGGGGAACGACATGACTACTACAACTACTATCAGCACTACAGACATCGATGAATTGGTATCAGGAATGAGCCGTGATGAGGCAATTATCAGCATGGTGAGTGAATTCAGTATCTCTATCAATAAGGCTACCAAGCTGTATAAACAATACGCTTCTGATTACGATCTATCCTCTGGAGTTGTATCACATAAAAAAGAGGCATTGAGCGACCTAAACAATTCATTCAACGAATCCAACTGGTCGGCTGAAGCCGTGGCTGAAGCTGTGATTGAGCTGTCTCATAAATACAATGTAGCTGAATCAACGGCCCGTGATTACACCAAGGAATTCAGCAAGCTAATAGGCGTCCAGCACCCTACGGCTGATCCACGTACTCAAATATTTAACTGGTTTGCTAGCATGAAAGAAAATGGAAATGAGATCACTAAAGAGGATTTCATCAGCTTCGCTGAATCCATTGGCCGTAGCCGTAGCAACGCCAATGAATACTGGAAAGGGTATGAGCTACACTTGTTCTTATCAGCACAATAATCTGTCAATGTATTAGGGTGCGGTCAACATCGGCCGTACTCGCAACTTGGAGAATAACTATGAAATTCAATATGTTCGTACGCCATTTAATCAGTGGTGCAACTAAGGCCCAACTTGAATCCATGATTTTGGTTGAAGTGTATGACTTGTATGTTGCTGGGTTCAGTCCAGCACAAGTTAAAAATCTATACTTTGGAGAACAATTATGAATCACCAAGCATATTTAGACTGGTTAACCGACGTGGATGCAGTCTCATTCCGCGCCACTGGTTTAACCCTTGATGAACTTCCTGATTATGAATTCCACACCGCATATGAAGATGGTGAGACTCCTGAAGATGTCTTAGACGATATCCTTCGTGAGGCCGGTGGCGGAGAATCGTTTACCTAAACACAACCCATCTAAAAACGCTCAAAAAAGCCGATTTTTACGAAAATTGGCTTTTTTATGTATTTTACT
>CAYMPA010000267.1:0-2329 GCA_964392105.1 uncultured Enterobacteriaceae bacterium | reverse complement strand
CCCTTGAGGGGTGAGCACCGCGCACACGACTGCATGGATGCAGGAGGTAGAGCGACGCAGGATGCCAAAGCCGAGAACCACAGTGTATATGCAATACATGAGGATTCGAGCACGGAGCTGACGCAGCTATCGCGGGAATAAGGCATTTTCGGAGGTGCCCTTAACTACATCTCGGCTTTGGGTTCACGCGCTAATAAATTTTGTACCGCTTCACGTGGTGAGCATTTCGATTGCAATACATTACTAACCTGTTCGGTGATCGGCATTTCAATCTCATATTTTTTTGCCAGTTCAGCCACTTCTTTGGCCGTTTTCAATCCTTCTATGGCCTGACCAATTTTATCGCAGGCTTCCTGGATCGATAATCCCTCGGCTAATAACAAACCCAGACTTCGATTACGGGATTGGTTATCTGTACAGGTCAAAACCAGATCACCCAAACCCGCCAGTCCCATAAAGGTTTCCTGCCTGGCGTCCATTGCCAAACCCAATCGCATAATCTCAGCCAGGCCCCGGGTTACCAATGCTGAACGTGTATTGGCACCAAAACCTAATCCGTCAGCAATACCCGCTGCTATCGCCATGACATTCTTGACCGCGCCACCAATCTGAACACCAATATAATCACTGTGGGTATAAGTCCTGAAGACATCACTATGGAATAAATCTGAAAAATCTTGAGCAATCTTAATATCTTCAGCTGCAATAGTAACAGCGGTAGGTAAGCCTGCTGCAACCTCTTTAGCAAAGGAAGGACCCGAGAGTATTGCAACAGAACAACCACCCAGTTCTTCTTCGGCAACCTGATGGTTCAACTTTTGTGTGCCGGGTTCAAAACCCTTGCAAGCCAGACAAACACTTATATCAGAAAACGATTTAAGGTGTTGCAAACTACTACGTAGACCATGACAGGGTACGGCATTAACGACCATTCTGGTATCTGTCGGAGATTGTTCGATTGATTCAATTGGAAAGAGATTATCAGGAAACGAAGCTGAAGGGATGTATCGTTTATTATATCTATCTTTTTTTACATTTTTTATAAGATCTGAATCAATATCCCAAAGATAAACCGGGTATTGATTACGTGCCAATACCAAAGCCAGTGCAGTCCCCCAGGATCCCGCTCCTAGTACCAATATCGGCTGTGCTGTCATTGATTCTATATCCTGTTATTTAGTGCGTCGTGTCTGATTCGGGATGATTTGTTGTTTGCTGTTCTTGTTGTTGCGCATACAAGGCATCAAAATTTACCGGGGAAAGTAATAATTGAGGAAAGCCACCTCTGGTCACAATGTCAGAAACTGCTTCGCGCGCAAAAGGAAACAAAATATTTGCACATACTGTGGCTAACATGCGGCCAATTATTTCACCAGGTATATTCTTGATCATAAAAATACCTGCTTGATTTATCTCAACCAGATAGGCTGTCTTTTCACCAATCTTAACCGTCAGTGTTACTGATAACACCACGTCAAACAGATTATCGCCCAATGGTGTCGCCTCATTGGACATATGCAAATCAACCACAGGCTTCCATTCCATTTTAAATACTTCGGGTGAATTCGGTGTTTCAAAAGACATATCTTTGATATATACCTTTTGAACTGTAAATTGTGCATCAGTGGGTAGTTGAATACCGTCTTCTTTTTTAGCCATGATTATTGCCTAAATTATTTTCTTGAATATTTGTAATGTTGAATTTATTTATTGAATCTATTTCAGGCCTTTGGTCAAAGGCAGGTTTGCATTTTGCCATGATAAAATCCCGCCTTTGAGGCAATAAATTTTTTCGAATCCTTCATTTATTAATTTTTTTGCTTCTTTTGCCGAGACAGTTCCGTTAGCACAACAGAAGATGATCCCCTTATCCTTATGTTTTTTCAGCTTATCAAGTTGATTGTTTAACTGATCAACACTGATATTAATCGCATCAATAATATGCCCATTCTCGAATTCTTTTTGTGAACGTATGTCCACAACCCTGGCATCTTCACGATTGATAAGTCGTGTGACTTCATCGGGGATTAACATTTTGATGCCACTTAGCATATCGCCATAAAAATTCCAAATCAGTAAGGTTAAAATGGCAATCAATAATGAAAATAGAAAAAAGTGATTGGCCACAAATTCGGGGAATCGTTCCATTAAGTAATCTCTTGTGCTGGCAGTATTAAATGAGGGCTGAATGATACGTTATATCGCGCGGTGAAAAAACCGTTGAAAATAATTCATTTGGCGATCTTGATAAACGTGATGTCTGGCAAGGATTCATGCTAAGATTCGCGCACTGAAAACTGAGAGTTTACAGGGTTATAGACTCATTACT
>CAYMPA010000266.1:0-2363 GCA_964392105.1 uncultured Enterobacteriaceae bacterium | reverse complement strand
ATGAAGAGACGGGAGAGGAAGTAAGCTATCAAATCGTGGGAGAAGATGAGGCTGATATCAAGTTGAATCGAATTTCTGTTAGTTCACCAATTGCTCGGGCATTAATAGGCAAGGAAGAGGGTGATATTGCTTCTGTTCAGGCGCCTGGTGGTATACGCGAATTTGAGATTCTGGCTATTAAATATATCTAGCCAGCCTCATCCAAACTGACTACATCCGGGTGTTAAGTGCTCACAGGTTTTCTGATGTATTTTTTAACAACATAAACGATAGACTGCTGGTGGCGATTAATTTCAGTAGATTGATAACGCTGGGTTAATTTAAGTTCTCGCTATTTTAACTAGGTAAAAATCCTTTGATGCTGCTCAACTTAATTCATCGAATTGAACAGTTAACCCTGACCGTCTGGGTCGGTTGCCTGCTGGCGATTGGTTATATTGCAGTACCCATATTATTTCATGCACAGGATAACAGGCAGTTGGCTGGGGCGTTGGCCGGACAAATGTTTAATGTCGTTCATTATATTGGGCTAGCTTGTGGTGTGTTATTGATGGTATTGGCTTTTTACATTGATCGTAAACAGTATTTACGCCAATGGCGTCATTATCTGATAGTTTCGATGTTGGTGTTAATTCTCATTTCCCTGTTTTTATTACAGCCGCCGATGGCTGAGATTAAGGCTCATGTGGGTTGGCAGGATGTCGTTGAACTGAAGGCGCAGTTTGGTCAATTACATGGCATATCTTCTGTTTTATATTTATTAACCAGTGCTATGGGAGTTCTGCTTGTTCTGCTCGGCTTGAGACAAAGGTGAATTTGTAGAGACCAAGCCCTGATGTCACTGGACCCTACAGATCGATTAATTAATTATATACTGCGGTTAACCCGTGCAACGTCGATTGATAGTAAGGAGCTACTGCAAACGCCGTGGAGTGGCTACGGGGAGATTGTTCGATACCAGTTATCTGGTGCTTCATTTGCCAGTGTCATAGTAAAGCAGATCTGCTTTAAGAATAAAACTCACCATCCACGAGGTTGGGATACTGAATATTCACACATTCGCAAACTCCGATCATATGAAGTTGAACAGGCCTGGTATAGTCATTGGGCGCAACGTTGTGACAATGCCTGTCAAGTAGCGAAATGTCTTGGTGCGGATAGTGGTGGCAATGAAATAACCCTGGTCCTGGAAGACCTGGATAGGTCAGGTTTTTCAGCCCGAAAATCAGCCTTAAATCGGACCAAGACGAAGGTATGTCTCGACTGGCTGGCTAGTTTTCATGCCCAGTTTATAAACGATCAATTCAGGGATTTATGGCCGATTGGTAGGTACTGGCATTTGGCTACACGTCCAGATGAATGGCAAATAATGGCCGATTCAGCTTTGAAATCGGCCGCCTCAATGATTGATCAACAATTAAACAACTGTACCTATCAGACGATTATTCACGGTGATACCAAAGTGGACAATTTCTGCTTCACTCCCGATATGCGATCGGTAGCTGCTGTCGACCCATTCGCATGGACCGATTTTGAGCGATTTGTATCAGGCTGGATGCCAGGGCATCGAAAGTTAACCTCGCTTAGTAAATAGAAGGTTAATTCTGTGATAAATTATTTGAATTCAGGTGAATATAAATAGGCCTATGAGATATCTGCTTGACTATGAAAAATAAGATCCTTATTCATATCGGTTTGCCCAAATGTGCTTCTACAAGCCTGCAACATTTATTATTGAACCAGGAAAATATTTATTACCTTGGGAAAAAATATAATAACCAATATCGTGGGGATGAGCTCGAATATTTCTTTCGAGAATATCTAACCAAATCTCATGAAATGGAATATGATTATTCTTATGCACGTTCAGTAATAGCGCCCTATATTGATGAGGCGCTAGTGGATAATAAACCCATAGTTTTATCGGATGAGTTGTTCTCTGGAATAGGTTTCTATAGTTATTTATCACGTGTTTTCAGGGATCCAGCTCAGATATTAATGAGGTTGTCCACACTTTTTAAAGATGATGTGATATTCATTGTAGTAATAAGGGAGCAGGCTAGCTTTTTGAAATCGTTCTATGCTCAGTTGATTAATCATGGATACAATCTAACCTATCAGCAATTTGTATTTAATGAGTTGTCCCGGCCCAGTAATATGAAATCGGTTCTTTCCTACGGTCAATATTTAAAATATATGTTGAATCAGTTTGCTACTGTAAGAGTTGTGTTGTTCGAGCAATTAGCCAGGAAGGAACTATCCTTTCGTCGTGTGTTTTCAGAGTATGGTGCAAATATTGATGATGAATTGTAACCGCAAAATAAACCCCGCCCTACCTATCTGAACATTATCCCCGCATGCTT
>CAYMPA010000265.1:0-2412 GCA_964392105.1 uncultured Enterobacteriaceae bacterium | reverse complement strand
ATAAATCATGATCTGTTTTATTGGACACCATAGAAAAAAGAAAAATCAATTCGACAAACTTTTAAATTTTATGATTTTCATGGTTTCCTGTTTAAACCAACACCCCATTCCTAAACAGGGTGAGGCTTAATATTTTTTCTGATAAATCATTTATTTTAGATAGTTTTATGATTTTAAAGAGGTTCAGATTGAGATGAAATCATCACCTTAATATCATGATTCCTTCATCATGGCAAAGATGAAAGATAGACACTACTAAGAGGGGTTGGTGGAAGGTGTGGGAGGGGAAGAAGGCCTGGAGAAGCGGTTTCGAACCTACGCTGAGCATTGGAAAATAAGATGGATACTTCGATGGTAGAAAACTGGGTTAAAACATTAAGATGTTTGTTATCAGAGACGAAGGCCAAGTCCTTAATCAAAAATTCAGGCATCTTCAGGAAAATGTATTCGAAGCTATAAACAGACGCCGTCATCTTCTGGGTCTTGCTGCAACGGCCCTATGGTCAAAAGGGTACGAGGGATAATTAGTGTGTCTTGTACTGACGAGTGACTTCGACAACGAGTTCTTTGTCTCAGTGGCCCATATGGGGAAACCATACAATGAGTCTGTAAAGTGGAACAGCTGCTTAATCGTTTTCGTTTTCCCTCTAAGAAGATTTTTAACTTCTTCTTTTTCAGGTATTCGCCAACCTCCGCCATCTAATGAAAGATTTGACACCCATGATTTGGCTTCACTCCATGTTGTCCCTTTATCAGGACCGGCAACCCATTCAAGGTTGGTTTCAGTGTCATAAAGTATCCCATTTTCATATTTGATAAGGGACCCTTTCCGGGTAATTATCTTCGATTTTGAAACCGATGCGATTTTCTTCTTTTTTTCCGCCTCTAAACGTTTCCGGTCCAATTCCAATTTTTATCTTTCAACTTCAATTTTCAACCGTTCCAGTTCAAGCCTTTCACGTTCAAGGCGCTCTCTCTCCTTCTTTAGCTCCGGGTTAACCTGTATCTTTGGTGTTAGTTGCTTTGCAGCTTTAATACCAATCCCAGGATTGAAATAAAAATACCCTGTCAAAGATGAAGACTCCCAGGGGACCTGCTTATTGTTAGATTCATTCATGACATCAATACGAACCGCCTTAAACATTTCTTCAATTTTAAGCCCACGCTTGTTTATATGATTTAGAATTTTTGAAGTATATAAACCATTTCGACCCGGACCATCTGAAGCAATTGTTCCAGGGGCTGTGGAGTATGCCAGAATAGAGCCGGTCGGTGCGTCCATTATAGTCAGTCCTCGATTATTCGATCTAAAACTCTTTGCGAAAGGGTTGTCGCGGCAGGCGTCTAAAATGACTATGTTCATTTTATTACCGGCGTCTTCCATTTTACCAAGTATGCGACCTGCATCAACAGCTTCGTATTGGGCGTCAGATTCTGATTCAATTTTAGCCCCAATAGGAATCAAATAATTACGTCCCTTAACCTGCACCCCATGGCCTGCGAAATAGAACAGACCGATTCCACCGCTGTGCAATTTTTTCCCGAATTTACGAATCGATTGTTCCATAGAGCGCTGGCCAACATTCGTTTTTAAGGTTACAGTAAACCCGAGTTGATTAAGTGCTTCCGCTATATCTACAGCATCATTTACAGGATTGTTAAGTCGTGCGACCTTATAATTACTGTTGCCAATAACCAAAGCAATCCGCGCCTCCGTTGCAAACGAAGTATCGGCAGCTAAAATCGAAACTAATCCAATTAACATTGAACTCAATAGGACAATCAAATTTTTCATATCCAGACTCCTATAAAGCGTTATTCAAACAGCAAGCAGTTATAAATTGTTTCTCTATATTTCTTGTCTTATTTCCTTCTGATGAAGATAAAATCCCCTCCATCGTGACCGGCGAATCTGATATCTGAATATTGGGGTGTCTGAGGGGCATTTAGAATAACCGGACGTCTGATTTTTAAGTAGAGTTCGGTAGCGTCCATCACGCCGGTGTTCTCCTCAAGAGCGTTGATAAAGGATCTGGCAAAAACAGAATGGCCTTCACCGCCGCCGTCTCTCACCGGTTCGTTTCCGCCGGAGGTCAACACCGTGCGCGACCGTTTCTTAGCAATCCTTTTAAGATAACCCGTTTCGCGAACCTGGATGTTGAGGCCGCGAGTGAGGGCCCCTGAATAACAGGAGTCAGCCACGACGATGACGTGCTTAGCCCGGTAAGCTTTGAGCTTGTCCGTGATATCTGCATTGGAGATCCAGTCTGCCGTCGTCTCCTTCTCCGCTTCCACCGGCAGCCAGTAGCCGCGGTTAGCAGATTTGTCGAAATAACCGTGACCGGCATAATAGATCAGAAGATTATCCTTTGTCGTCAACTCTTTGCGGTATTTATCCAGAGCCTTGATAAT
>CAYMPA010000264.1:0-2425 GCA_964392105.1 uncultured Enterobacteriaceae bacterium | reverse complement strand
AGCGCGTCAGTTGCCCTCATGTCAGCACCGCCGCGAAAAAGATAACCGCGAACATCAACCATGCCATGAGTAAACCACCGGCTAAGATTTTAAACCACGCCATTATACTAACTCACCGGATTGAAGTTTGAGGTTTTTTCTGAGGTAAGTTGCACTCATCCCGTGAGACTGCAACCAGTTGAACGCTTGTTGCCAGGTAAGTTCACCTGTTTTGATTTTTTCTTGCATCATTGATAAGTAGGTTTCCATCATTTTATCCTTTTAAAATTCTAAACATGAGCGATTATAGACTGGTTATTCGAATTGTAAACATGTTTTTAAACTAATTTACAATGTTGCATTTGATATATTCTAAAAGCTCGCTCTGATTTTTTGCCTTGCTTGATAGAGCTGCAAGAACTTTTATATCCATCGTACCTTTAGCAACGATGTGTAAGACGCGAACCGGCTTCTTCTGCCCCTGTCTGTGTAACCGCGCATTGAACTGTTGGTATAATTCCAATGACCAGTTTAATCCGAACCAGATGATCGCTGAGCCACCGTATTGTGCATTCAAACCGTGACCTGCTGAAGCCGGGTGTGCAAGAAGCATTCTAATTTTACCCTTGTTCCATTCCTTCAGGGCTTCACCGCCCTTATCTAATGTGACAGCTTTTGGAAAAGCTTTCTTGATACGTTCAAGATCAGATTTAAAATTGTATGCGATAAGGAAATTCTCAGCTGGATTATCCTCGATGATTTCTTTTAGTGCATCGATCTTTGTGTCATGGATAATATGTGTTCGCTTGTCCGCATCATATATCGCACCGTTGCTAATTTGTAAAAGTTTATTGGCAAGTACGCCGGCCGATGGGGCTTCGATATCTACTGACTGAAGTTCAAGCAAAAATTCTTTTTCAAATTCTTTGTATTGTTTCATCGCAGCCGGTGGCAAGGAAACGGTTTCAATAAGATCGATACGATCTGGCAAATCTAAATAATCATCAGCTGACATTGACAGGCAAACATCAGAAATCAGTTTATTGATTTTATCTGCAGACCCTTCCCTTAATTCATAACCATATCCTTTGAAACCTGCTGCATCAAAGAACCGACTTCGGAAATTTGAAATAGTTTTACCGAGCCGATTGCCATTATCAATGAGATATAATTGTGACCACAAATCCATCTGCCCGTTCGGTGATGGGGTACCTGTAAGTTCGATCATCACATCAATGTATTTGAGAACTTTCTTGAGGGCTTTGAAACGCTTTGACTTATAGCTTTTGAAGCCTGACGACTCGTCAATGATGACGGTATTCCATCTCCATTTGAAATTCTCAGTAAGCCAAACCACATTCTCGCGGTTAATAACGGTGATATCATGGTTCTGTAATATGACCTGTCGCCTACACGAAGCTGAACCTGTGCATATACCTATATCCATATGCGCCAGGTGGGCCCACTCTTCTGTCTCTTGTTTCCATACGGTGTTGGCTACACGTAACGGCGCGATGATCAATACATTTACGCTGACAAAATCTTCAAGGAAATCGAGCAAGGCCGTGAGGACGATCGCCGTTTTTCCGAGCCCCATGTCGAGAAATAATGCGCATTTCTTTTTCTCTTTGATAAAAGAAATTGCATGGTTCTGGTAATTGTGTAAATCAGATCTGTTTCTCATTTTGATTTCAAATCAATAATCTTCTTGCCAATATCAATGTCATCAACAACGTAAACTCCGAACAGTTGTTTCTGAATATCTCTAGCTTTCTTTTCTTGAAGCTTTGTAGGATGTTTACCTGTCGCTTTGAACTCGATGAAAAACATTTTTCCATGTCTCATAAAGATACGATCAGGCACTCCCCGATTAGATGGTGATACGAATTTATATACCAACCAGCCTTTAGATTTGGCGTAATCACATACATCTTTTTCAATTTTGGACTCAAGCATTAGTAACACTCAACAGTAATACCAAGCTCTGACAATAACGATAGTGCATCCATATCGTTGTACATGGACGAGCACACAATTCGTTTGCAGCTTGTGTTGGCAATAAGTTTTGCGCATGTAATACATGGAGATGTTGTGATATAGATAGTGTCGATACTGTTTACATCCCGACATTGAAGCAAGGCATTCTGCTCGGCGTGTGTTGCCATACAGGCGTTCAGGTTTTTCCCACTCTCGCTGTCTTGACCTCCACAAGGTTTATCAGTACAGTGAGGATATCCTTTGGGAACACCGTTATATCCAGTTGCAATGATATGTTTGTTCTTATCAACAATGACACAACCGACTTGTCGTCTAGGGCAA
This sequence comes from uncultured Enterobacteriaceae bacterium, assembly GCA_964392105.1. Taxonomy (GTDB): domain Bacteria; phylum Pseudomonadota; class Gammaproteobacteria; order Eutrophobiales; family Eutrophobiaceae; genus UBA7359. The sequence goes on along the minus strand of CAYMPA010000264.1, from coordinate 127 downwards.
GTGGCCCTAGACGACACAACTTCGGTTATGCGTAGCATATAATCGTCGAACGACTCTCTCATAACTCACCTGCTAGGTCTTCCCAATTGTCATTAGACGTCCATGTGCCAGGCACGTCATCCAGAGA
>CAYMPA010000263.1:0-2426 GCA_964392105.1 uncultured Enterobacteriaceae bacterium | reverse complement strand
ACTCGCCACATCCCTGTGGCTCGCCCTTCGGGCCAGCCTACGGCTGTTCAAAATTGTTCCATACAATTTTGTCTCGGCTTTGGCTCCGAAAACATGTTCCAGACGTTTTCTACCACTTACATCCTTGTAAGCGTCCTGCGTCGCTCTACCTCGAGAATGTGTTCCAGACATTCTCTACCTCCTCCATCCTTGGAGTCGTCCTGCATCCATGCAGTCGTGCGCGTTGTACCCACCCACCAAGGGCGTACCGAGAACCTTGCTCTTATGTACAGGGATGTACTGTATGCCGGTTTTGCAGGAGCAAAAACCGGTCACAAAAAAATCCTATCTTCAGAGGAATTCTTAATCTCCCGTTGTATTTCATTATCTTCAACGGTACCAAATGCATTATAGATACGTATAACAATGGCAAGTCCCAGTGCCGTTGTTGATATACCGACCACGATTGCAGTCAGGATTAATACATGTGGCAAGGGACTGGAATATAGTTGTTCAGTTTCAGTCAGGATCGGCGCTGTACCATCAGTAATCTTGCCCATTGAAATAAACAGGATAAAAATCGAAGTCTGGAAGATATTTATCCCAATCAGCTTTTTCACAAGATTGTTATGTGCGATGACAATATATAATCCGGTCATCATCAAAATAATGACAATCCAGTAATTAAATGTTCCAAGAATATTCATACAGAAAAAATGACCTCATCTTTATCGACGATTGTTGTTAACTGAGGACCCCTTATAATACCCTAACAGGAAATGAGATAATTGTTTGCGGATATTATATAGAAAAAAACCGGACGCGTCGGCACCCGGCTTTATTGATATAACGTGGAATTGTTTACTGTAAGACAGCAATATTTAGGAATCGGCTATTTACCAGGAAGTGAATCCAGATACTGGCGGCATATCCTAATGCAATAGCCCAGGTCCATTTAAGGTGGGCAAAAAACGTATAGATTCCTCTGGCCTGTCCCATTACAGCCACGCCTGCAGCAGAGCCTACAGAAAGCAGGGAACCACCCGTGCCTGCAGTTAGTGTAACCAGTAACCATTGCGCCATATCCATCTCAGGAAGCATAGTCAGCACAGCAAACATGACTGGAATATTATCAATGATTGCCGATATGATACCGACTAACACATTGGCTGTTGTCGGTCCTAAATCGATATACATAAACTCTGACAGGACGGCAAGATAACCCATAGTACCCAGGCCACCGACACACAATATTACACCATAGAAAAACATCAAGGTATCCCATTCTGCACGTGCCAGTTTCTTGAAGATATTAAATCCTTCATCTATTTTCTTATCAGTGTCGCCGAAATATTCAACTCCCAGGGCACCTGCACCGGTATCTTCTTTTTCCTGATTATTTCTACGTCTTATTTTCATCTTCAGAAAATAACCAAACAGTTTTAGAAACCCCAGTCCTGTCATCATGCCAAGCACAGGAGGTATATAAAGAAAATTATGCGCACATACAGCCATGGTAATCGTCAAGATAAACAGGACAATGACAACTATCGCACCCTCTTTTAACTCAACCTTTTCATCTATAGCGCCGGGTTTTTCGCTTGAAACAAAAAATGACATTATTGCCGCAGGTACAAACCAGTTTACCAATGAAGGAATTAATAAGACAAAGAAGGTCTGGAACTCAATAACACCCTTTTGCCACACCATTAATGTCGTAATATCGCCGAAGGGACTGAATGCACCACCGGCATTGGCAGCAACGACAATATTAATACATGCGATTGAAACAAATTTAATATTTGTACCACCCACAGCTATAGCAACAGTAGACATTAATAGTGCGGTTGTCAGATTGTCAGCTATGGGTGATAAAAGAAATGATATGCCTCCTGTTAACCAGAAAATGGTCCGCAATGAAAAACCTTGTGATACCAGCCAGACACGTAATTTTTCAAATACATTGCGATCTTCCATAGTGTTGATATAAGTCATTGCAGCGAGTAAAAATAAAAATAATTCACCGAATTCAAGCAGGTTATGCCTTACCATAATTTCAGCAGTATGTTTATCACCGTGTTGCGCATAAACAATGGCAACAATCATCCAGATGATACCGGCTGCAATCATGACCGGTTTAGATTTACGCATATGAATTTGTTCTTCTACGATGACCAGGCTATAAGCGAGACAGAAAATAATAATACAAACTATGCCAGCCCAATGTGCAGTAAAATCCTGCAAGTGCGCGCCTTCAGCAGCGATTACGTTGATGGGGAATAATAAGAAGGTCGATAACACGAATCCTGAAATAAGCTGTCCATTTAATCTCATTGTTCTACCCCAATTAATGTCTTCCATATATTATAATTATATCCTTCTTGCTGGAAATAATTAGGTAATTAGGGCGTTTCGTAACCATTGGCATAGTATAAGTGCTTATGGTT
>CAYMPA010000262.1:0-2515 GCA_964392105.1 uncultured Enterobacteriaceae bacterium | reverse complement strand
GTAGAAAATGTCGAGGTTGAGATAAAAACTGTATACAGTGCATTTAATAATATGATTAAGAAGTTATCCGAATCTAATAAAATACGTGAGGAGCAATCCAACCAACTTCATGATTTAGCCTATAATGATCAATTAACTAGCCTGCCTAATAGAACAATGGTACATAATCTGCTAATCCAATTGTTACGTAGAAGGCGCAAAGAGAATAGCTATTGCGCCGTTATGTACCTGGATATCGATCGTTTCAAATCTACTAATGATACGCTAGGTCATGATGTCGGAGATTTACTTCTAAAGGAATTTTCTAACGTGGTGAATACGTGCTTAAGAGACGGTGATGTCTTGGGCAGAATGGGTGGCGACGAATTCACTATATTGCTAGATGATGTAAAAAATCCGAAATGCGTATCCATGATTGCCAATAGAATCATAACACGTCTAAAAACCCCGATTAACATCAATGACCGCCATCTGCATACCACCACTAGTATTGGTATAGCAATATTTCCAGAGGATGGAAGGACACCGTCAGATTTGCTAAAAAATGCAGATTTGGCCATGTATAAAGCAAAAGAAAGTAGAAATAGTTACGCCTTTTTCTCAAAAGATATGGAGAAATCGATTAATAGGCGATCAGAAATTGAAGGGCAGCTGCGACATGCATTAATCAACAATGAATTTGAGCTTTACTATCAGCCAAAGATAAATTCTAAAAATTTCAAGATCAATGGTATTGAGGCGCTAATCAGGTGGAATAGTAGGGAACGAGGCATGGTCAGCCCAGTTGATTTTATACCAATACTTGAAGATACAGGCATGATAATTGAGGTAGGCCAATGGGTCATATTCACCGCCTGTAAGTCAGCAGTGGAAATGGGTTTTAAAGGTGTTATTTCTGTAAATGTATCCACCCGTCAGTTATATGAACCAAATTTTCATAAATCTGTCAAGCAAGCGCTTGAGTCAACAGGATTGCCTGCGCATCAACTAGAAATCGAGATAACTGAATCTATGATAATGGAATTAACTCATGCTGTACAAGAAAATATTGATCAAATCCGATTACTTGGAGTCAAGCTAGCTATTGATGACTTTGGCACAGGTTATTCCTCATTAAGCTACCTTAAAGATTTTCATACAAACACTCTGAAGCTTGATCGTAGTTTTTTTATTCAGATTGATGGTACAAGCATAGCTATTGTAAAAGCTGTAATTGATATGGCTCATGCGCTTAAGATGGAGGTAGTTGCTGAGGGAGTGGAATCAATTGAACAGTTATATTTACTGCGCAGCATTGGGTGCGACACAATACAGGGTTTTTATTTTAGCAAACCTTTAGGGCTTAACGATTACAAAGAGTATAGCAATTCATATAATGCTAATAATACATTTATGACCGTAAATAAATACGACTATTCAAACGATCATATTGATATCTATGCCAAGAGGTGATTTCAGCAATGTATGCTAATAAAACAATATCATTCACAAGTAAGCTACTATTAGTATTACTGCTTATGCTGAATGCATCAACGAGTTATTCACATGGCAATGATGATTCACATACTCAACCATTTGTTGTTACAGGAGTGGTACCGCATAGTGATGGCTGGGAGGAAATTGAAGCCTTTGTAGCCTGGTTAAGTAAAAAAACAGGCTTTCACTTTCATCCATTGCTTGTAAATAATTATAGTGAGTTAACAAATATACTCAAAAAAAACCCATCTGCACTAGGCTGGACTTGTGGATTACCATTTGTGCAGGATGAAAAAGAATTTTCTCAGAAGCTGATAGCTGTACCATTATTTAATGGTGAACCAGTCTATCACAGTCTTGTTGTTACTCGTAAGGACAATATTGAGAAAAGCTTACATGATTTTAAAGATAAAGTATTAGCCTATTCTGACAATCGTTCAAATTCTGGATGGCTAGCGCCTTCAGTTGAGCTATATAAGGCGGGCGTTGAGGATCTTTCAAATTATTTCTCATTTATAATCAAGACTGGCTTACATGAGAATTCAATAGTAGCAATCGAGTCTGGAGCTGCTGATGTTGCTGCTGTTGATGAATATGTGTGGGTTCAATATATGAAGAAGCATCCTGACAAGAGCAAAGAGTTAATCGTATTAAATACACTTGGTCCATTTCCATTTACACCAATAGTTTCTGGTAGCAATGTAAGTGATGCTGTGATTGAATCGATACAAGCAGTACTGACAACCATGAATGATGACCAACAAGGTCAAGCAATCCTTGATAGATTCGGCCTTGATGGATTTGTTGTTAAAAATTCGAGCTTCTATGACCCGATAAGGGAGATGCTCAAAACTATAAACAAATAAACATTCCAAATACACTACATTAGCGCCGCTATCTCGTTATTGATTTATGACATCCTCGTCAGAAATCGACTCGACAACGCGGCAACTGTTTAGCACCGACCGTCCTGCGTACGTCTCAGCGTTGCATGACTGATGCAGTTCCTGCATGTCACGCAACACCAAGACTCCCTCAG
>CAYMPA010000261.1:0-2520 GCA_964392105.1 uncultured Enterobacteriaceae bacterium | reverse complement strand
TAAAATCACTGTATAACACAATTTAAAATGACGTTACCTAACCTGCATTATTCAAAATATCGTTCAGCAAAAGAGGCATCCTAAAAAAACGAATCGAATACAGCGCATGCAAATGAATCCTGGAAATATCTGACTGATAATTGATTTTTTGAGGTTCCATGTTTTCCGCTATGTCTCTCCAGAAAATGTTCATGGGCGACATAACCGCAAGAGACGTGCCAGCTCCTTAAATATCCCGTAACATACCGTTCCATTGGGCTTTTAGGGTGTTTGGGAATTATAGGCCGTTCAAATTCCATTACTTTGTTTCCTACCGTTGGAAAGATTTTCCCTCCTTCTGTCATCGTGAAGCTGTCTGCTGACAGCTCGCTGGACTCAGGAGCTATTACTATTTGCACTGCTGCAAAGATAATATCCAGGATCAAGTATGGAGTATTAATCATTAAGATAATTACATCCCACACGGTAAATTTGTTCTAACGGTTAACAATCTGAAAAACAGCAACTATTCCGAGACATTTTCAAATAATCAAAGACTGCACGAGTATTTTGTGTCAACTGCCGCATTTTTCTGGCAACGCTGCGCACCCCTTTGCTTTTAATAATCCCAACAGCAAATCTCCTGAGACGTGTTATATTCTCAGGACCGTACCCTGTGCGTATACGGCTGCGATCTTCGTCATAATTCCAGTCGATAATGTAATGGCATTTATTCTCTATACTCCAGTGGCCGCGGTTATCCTTAAGCACCTGTGCTGCACTGGCAACCTCTGATGTTTTGCTGCTTATACCATAGGCAACCTCTCTGCTTTCTTTACTGCTTTTTTTGTTGGTTGTAATTCGTTCTATCATGAATGCCTGGCCTACATGGGGGAAATCAAGGTACTCATTAAGGTCTGTGGTTAACCATATCTTCCGTGTCTCTATTCTGCCATGGTCAATACCATCAGTTGCTGTGTGATCCGGCTCTTGATTAATGTTGTCAAAATAGTATGCTATATCTTCAAGCAAGCGCTTCTGGTTGCCCTTTACAGTGAAATGATAGTGAGCTTTTCTTTCTTCAACCAGATAACTTGCCAATTCCCGTTGTGTCAACAAGGCATCGGCTGTAATGGTTTTCCCCTGAATGTCGATACTCTCAAGAAGAGGGACGGCAATTTTAATCTCGTTGGTTTGTTTTTCCTCGTCACTGCCTTCTACAGGGAGAGTCCCTACTTTTTTTGGGTGTAGCACTGCCCACTTTGATGGCCCACTGCACTCATGATATGAGTCTGACGACCATCGTCATCAATTGCATTGCACATTGTTTTACCATCAATTGCCAAACTTTCATCCGTTGAGCCGTACTCTTTATTCCATCTTTGCAGGCCCCGGTCAAGTTCCACCGGATCGATACGAATCAGTACATCACGAATGATACTTCCACTGGGCACAATATATTTCCTGTCCTGAAAGCGACAGCCGAAACGAGCGCGTGCATGTTGGCTAAGCGCCTTTGCCCAATCATGAATAGCACTATATCCACGCATTCCGCATAAAATTGCTGCTGCTGCAATCGACACAACGGTTTCTATACTGTGCCGCCTCCCCTGTTCTCTGCGAGGATCATTAATTCCTTTAAAAAAATAAGGTAAAGATTTCATATGATCAGCGCTTAGTTTCATTCTTTGCCCTCCTGTCTGATATTGTTTGTTTAATATTGGACGAGATAATAATGCGCAGGCATTACGCTGCAGTGTCTGGAGAAATACCATTTTCGGGGATTTTCGTCTGTTGCTGTAGCCATTTTTGGTACGTTGATAGCCTTTGCTGTAACCAACAAATCGCCAGTTTGCAGCCTTATAGATTGTTCCATTGAATCGGGTTGGATCAACAAATGTTTCCAGTAACAATAATGGATGGCCGAAACGATTTATCCAATCTTGTTGTATTCTACGCCGGGACAACGACAGAACTTTTGATGCTAAATTTTTGTAATGTCTATGAGGTAAAATGAGAAAACGTGAATTGTTGGCCAGCAGGTTTAACCGGTTATATTGATGGCGGAAATCCCACCCTACCCAATGGTCGCGTACACTGCATTTCAAAGCGGCAGCTGAAAAAACTAGCAGAGCCAGCCAGTCGTTTTGGTATGTCGCAACGTACCACAGAGTATTGCCGATCTTCGGAAGCGCCCCGAGGTAATGATGAGTCCGCATTAGTTCCTGGAAAATGGGCTCTTCTGAACGTCCAACAGGACGCACTATAATCTTTTGAAGATGCATGAATTCTCTCTCCAATTATGTGCAATACTACCTCTTTATACCTTATTTGCTTATATTTGTCCAGAGTTTTATACAACTTTATGATTTTATAGCAAATAGTAGATAGAACAAAATCACCCTGGAGTTAAGAGTTATGAGTCAGGAGTTGGTGCAATATTGCATTGTTTGACATGTCCTGTTCCCTAAGCGCTAACCCTGTTACATATGAATAACGAAGTATATAAATAGAGTCTGTGTATAAAGTAATTATTTGTCA
>CAYMPA010000260.1:0-2537 GCA_964392105.1 uncultured Enterobacteriaceae bacterium | reverse complement strand
AAGCGAAAGCTGACGAGTGGGACACATTCCAAACAAAAGAGAGAGAAGTTTTATTAGCGAAAATCCCTGAAAACTCGAGAGAAATTTTCAAGGATGAACCGTTATCGAAACTTAAAGAGATTGTGGAGATGGTTGCAAAGAAACCTCCCGAAACGCCGGTAGATCATTTACCGGGTCGTGAGGCAGATTCAATGGGCTATAACTCTCCACAAGAGGCTGCACGGGCGAAAGTAAGGGGTGATATAGATGAACCTACATACCAAAAAATCTTCAATTACTTCAGAAACCAAGTACATTGATAAAAATCCGACGCAGGTAAAACTGGAGGATGGTCGGATTGCCAACCCTGATAAAGAGGGGCGGTTCTCCGTTGCTCATATGAAAAATGGTGAGCGTAAATATTTGTATGATGGTAAAGAAGTGGGTTATGAAAATGCTTTTGGTGCTTTAACAGGCAAGGATACAATTCCTTCAAAGATGTTGACATCTACCCCATATAAACCCGGGCAATACGAACAAATCTTTAGAAAGGAATAAGATATGGCTGTTGTTGGTGATACCAATAGTGCCTATTTGGCTGGTGGATTACTTGGACTTATAGAAGCTCAGGCTATACTTCAGTTGGATAAGGTATCTGTCACACGGAAATTAGTTTCCGTAAAATCAGCACCAAAGGCTGATACGATAAGCTGGATAACGTACAATGATAGTACACATGTAATTAATGACGGAGACGTAGCAAATACCGCCGAAGGGACAGTAACCCCTACCTCTGCATTAACCTCAACGAAAAGAACCGCAATACTGGACATGTATTCAGTTGGCACGAATCTTTATGATGAGGCTAAACTGTCAAGTGCTGATAATCCAGAGGAGAACATTGGGATAATTCTTGGTAATGCGGTTGCTGCAAAAATAGACTCACTGTTGAACGCAAATTTTGACAATTTCTTAAATTCTGTTGGGACGTCTACTGTAGGTTTGACTGTTGACAATCTATTCTCTGCACTTGCTGTTATTGAAACATACCAACATCTCGGTGAGATCAATGGTGTATTTGATAGACGCCAGTTATGGGGTACATATGGGTTAATGAATGACCTCGTAACCTCTAACCAATTTGGGGGCTCACCACCTGCACAAGGTCAGGCACTCGTAAGCGGTTGGGCTGGTAAAGTTGCTGGTGTTAATTTGTACAATTCTAATAAGTTGGCGGCTGTAGCAAACAATGCACAAAAAGGTGCTGTGTTCACACGTGACGCCCTGGGTTGGGGCTTTGCAGGACCTGAGATTGTTGTTGAAAAACAGCGTGAGGCAGGTTATATTAGAGACCTGTATGTTGCGCACGGATTCTGGGGGACAGTAGAAATACTTGATTCCGCAGGCGTAGAAGTTTATACGAGGGTGACTACCCCGTAATAATCAAATGGGGACGTCCTTTTACAAGAATGTCCCCACTATTTTTTTGAGGTGATATGAAATTATTAGTAGGCGTTCCTACTTATGCCGGGCATTCATTTTGCCGTTTAGAGTTTATTGAAAAGTTAAAAACCATAAAAGCGAGACACGACGCTGATATCTACATAGTCTGGAATGGCGATAGGAATGAGAAAACCAGTGCTTTTCAGGAATACAAGGACATAGGTTGTGAGGTTAGGCGTATATTGAATTCGGGCGAAGAAGGCATTGCTATGCTCGCAAAAAAACAGAACATGATAAGGGATGAGTTTTTATCGGGCGATTATACTCATTTATTGATGCTTGAATCTGACAATATCCCCCCTGATGATGTGGTTGATAAACTATCATCCCATAAAGTACATGTTGTTTCGGGATTATATTTTATTAATTCCACACATGGGATAGTGAAGCCAGCACCTAAAGACCTTATAAAAGACGGTGTAAAAAAGGGTATTGAGGATTTTCAGGCAGTTATGATTATTAAGCAAGTTCCGATACCTTCGGTTTGGAGTGTGTTGGGTTGCCAGATTTTTGAAGATACAAACAACCAATCCACAGAAGCAGTGAGATTATGGACGATAGATGACTACGTACAACTTAAAATGGACAATAAAAGACTAATACCGATATATGCATCTGGGGTTGGGTGTATCCTGTTCGATAGATATTCGATGGAAAAGATACCATTTAATGCTAAAATGGCAATAAAAGGGCAGGAAAAACAATTAACAGATTTTATCTGGTTTTTCAATGCCTATAAAAATGGCATCGAATCATATGTTGATCTTGATTGTATTGTTAGCCACAAGCATTTCGGGGGGTTAAATGCTTTGTCAGAAATAAATAAGTGGTTTGACCCCAAAGAATTAGAAAGAGACGAATATGGGAGTGAATAAGGAATTAATATTTTACTACAGACTTTTGCTTAATGACATAAGCACCATCCACATTCAATCCAGTATTAAAGATATGCTCGGGGATATGGGCTATACTGGAAGTTTAAACACAAGATTAGTACAAGCAGCCGATGCTGCTACAATTACATATTTACAACTATCGGACGGAAGCTATGTACA
>CAYMPA010000259.1:0-2540 GCA_964392105.1 uncultured Enterobacteriaceae bacterium | reverse complement strand
TACCCGCTGAGTTGTACAAATCATTGACTTGGGACCGAGGATCAGAGTTAGCTGATCATCAACGTTTTACACTGGCGACCAATATAGATGTCTATTTTTGTGACCCTAGCAGTCCATGGCAACGTGGCTCTAATGAAAATACCAATCGCTTACTAAGGCAATATTTTCCCAAAGGAACAGATTTATCGGTACACTCACAATCAAAACTCAGTGCAGTGGCTCGTCAGTTAAATGAACGACCTAGAAAAACTTTAGATTATGAAACACCAGCAAGCAGGTTTAACGCATGTGTTGCGTCGACCGGTTGAAATCACAAGCGGAAGCGGTCATTCATTCTTGTAGCAAAATTATTCAATCGTCCAAGCTATAATGAATCCAATGAAATCAAAAACAGCACACAGTTTAATTGTTTGTCTGATTCTAATGGTCGGTTATCTAACCCAAGTACAGGCTGTGACTGATGCAGAGCTGGAAGCATTGGAGAAACAGATAGAGCAGCAAGAGGTAGAAGAGAAAAAACAAGCCGAGACAAAGTTAGAAAAACAACGATTGCTAGAAGAAAAGCGACTCCTTGAAAAACAAGTTGAAGAAATGAGGACACTGAAGGCAGAACAAAAACGACTTGCAGAAGAGAAAATAATAGAAGAAGAAAAGAAACGGCAGGAAGAGGAAGCGAGATTAGCAGAGTTAGAACGGCAACGTGAAGAGGAGGAAAGAAGGGAAGCAGAGAAATGGGCACCTTTCAAAAGACTCGAAGGCAGATGGAGGTATTCTTACGGAAAATATTCGACTGGCGCCGAAATTGGATACTCATTTCCCAACATTGAATTAAAGGAAAAGAAATTAATTATCTCGAACACTGAAGGCAAAATGTTACACACGTTAGACATTCGGCCAGACGAGAACCCTGTGTTGTACTATCACCAGGAGTGTAATTACGACTCCGAGGTAATCGGGTACTTCAAAAAATGGTGTCCCGGACATGTGATCTACCCAAGAAAATGTACAACTATCGGGACTATTAGCCCAAACCAGGAAATTATTACGCTTGACGTTAAAAAACCGCGTCTTACCTGGAGTCCTTGTACTCAGGAAACCTGGTACTTTAACAAGCGAAAATACGAGCGTGTAAAGGAGGATCAATAAATCCAGTGGCGATTAAAAAAAATCAATTGTAAATACTCCGTATTAACTAATTAGGTAATGTCATTGTCTGCTTTGGGTGGCGACCTCAACTGATCGACGCAACACTTTATCTTAAGTATAACAAGATGGAGTGTAACTATGACATACAGAACTCGAATACATTATAGCGCAGCACAAAAGTCAGAGATGTGGGATCGATGGCAGAAAGGCGAAACACTCAATTCAATTGGAGGTGCATTTGATCGTCCTTCATCCTCGATCTTTGATCAGTTATCACCAACAGGGGGTATTCGGCCTCCACCACGACGACGCTCTCGATTATCACTGACACTTTATGAACGTGAAGAGATTTCACGCGGTGTTGTGAGCGGACTTTCTTTACGGTGCATTGCCGCTCAATTGAATCGTTCGCCTTCAACGATTAGCCGAGAAGTTGCGCGTAACGGTGGCTTGCAACACTACCGCGCCAATAAGGCAGATAACGCGGCATGGGATAGAGCACATCGACCAAAACCCTGTAAACTAGCGCGGCATCCAATACTAAAACATATTGTTGCATCAAAGCTTAAGCTGAATTGGTCGCCAAAACAGATTGACGGTTGGTTAAAGAAACACTATCCAGACGATGAGAATAAGCACGTGTCACATGAAACAATTTATCGCAGTTTGTTTATTCAGACACGTGGTGTACTGAAAAAAGAGCTTCAACTGTATCTACGTACACAACGCGCTATCCGTCGCTCGAAGCATCACAGCATGAAAAATAAAAGCTTGGGTAAAATTAGCAACGCTGTTTCTATTCGTGAGCGACCGGCCTCAGTGGAAGACCGTGCCGTACCCGGTCATTGGGAAGGGGATCTGATTGCCGGTTCCAATAACAGTTACATTGCTACCTTAGTAGAACGCCATAGCCGTTATGTGATGTTGGTAAGAGTAACAGGCAAAGATACTGACACCGTTATCTCGGCACTGATTAAACATGCACAAAAACTACCGACAGAGTTATATCAATCGTTAACCTGGGATCGGGGAAAAGAAATGGCCGACCATCAACGGTTTACCTTAGCAACTGACATCGATGTCTATTTTTGTGATCCACAAAGTCCTTGGCAACGGGGTTCGAATGAAAATACCAATCGACTGTTGCGACAATATTTTCCCAAGAGAACGGATTTATCTGTACACTCACAAAGGAAGCTTAATGCAGTCGCACGTCAGTTAAATGAACGACCGCGTGAGACATTAGGTTTTGAAACACCAGCAGAACGTTTTAACGCATGTGTTGCATCGACCGGTTGAAATGGCAGTTGAGAGTAGACAGTTGATTCATAGTCAGATACTTTGTAATTAATGAATAATTATTATCTATATAAGCATCAACAAATAATCTGACT
>CAYMPA010000258.1:0-2567 GCA_964392105.1 uncultured Enterobacteriaceae bacterium | reverse complement strand
TTTGTTCGCTATTCTCGCAAATTATGCGTCGATTCCTCAGCCCTTGAGGGGTGTGCAGGAAGGTCGATCTATCATGCCCTTACACTATCTATTGATAGCATAAAAATTAAGATACAAGGGAAAAGATTGAAGTGCAGGATGCACAAATGTCGCGAGTGCATGTACGCACATGAGCGATCTTTGGTATCTTTTTACAAGCTACATCCCTGTAGCTTGCCCTTCGGACTAGCCTGCGGCTATTCAAATCCGTTCCATACGGATTTGTCATCTCTGAAAAAGGTACTCGCCGTTAAAGGCGAAACCAAATGTAAAAAAGAATTATTACTCTATATATTCTACTTTCTCTCTAATACCACAAAACTATAATCAAACTCATTCTTCTCATCGACCTTAAAATCTTCCCTTGATACTTCCTTCCATTCACTCCGATCAAAATCAGGAAAAAACGTATCCCCATCAATTTCAGTATGAACTTCTGTCAAATATAAACGTGATACCTGATCCAGGGTATGTTGGTAAATTTCAGACCCACCCGTAATCATTACTTCATCTACGTCTTTACAATGATCAATAATTTCATTGAGACTATGTAATACAGTGCAACCACCCGCTTGATAGTCTTTATCCCTGGTTAGAATGATATTCTCTCTTCCTGGCAACGGTCTGCCAATTGATTCATGTGTTTTCCGGCCCATGACGATGTGCTTGCCCATGGTTATCTTTTTAAAGTTCTGGAGGTCTGATGAGATATGCCATGGTAAATCACCTTTGGCACCTATAACTCCATTATGATCCATTGCCACTATAAGAGAAAATTTCATTAGACTATTTCCGGAAATTGTTAAACAGCGATTGGCGCTGTAATTTTTGGATGTGACTGGTAATTGATTAATTCAAAGTCTTCATATTTATATTTAAAAATATCATTGATATCCGGATTAAGCTTCATCTCTGGTGAGGGATAAGGTTTACGTTCTAACTGGGTATCGACTTGTTGTAAATGATTCAGGTAAATGTGTGCATCGCCAAAGGTATGAACAAAATCACCCAATTTTAAATTTGTTACCTGGGCGATCATCATCAACAAAAGTGCATAAGATGCAATATTAAATGGCACACCCAGGAATATATCTGCACTGCGTTGATAGAGTTGACAAGATAACTTTCCATTAGCCACATAAAACTGGAAGAATGCATGACAGGGTGCTAACGCCATTTTTTCAAGTTCACCCACATTCCATGCACTAATGATCAAACGACGCGAATCGGGATTCTGTTTTATTTGTTCGATGACTCCCGTAATCTGATCAATTGTTTTGTCAGTTGCATTCCACGATCGCCATTGCGCACCATATACCGGACCCAAATCACCATTATCATCTGCCCACTCGTCCCAGATAGTGACGCCATTATCATTCAGGTATTTGATATTGGTATTCCCTTGTAAAAACCAGAGCAGTTCATGAATGATAGACTTAAGATGACATTGTTTTGTTGTTACTAACGGGAAACCTTCATTAAGATCAAATCGCATTTGATAACCAAATACACTGATTGTGCCTGTGCCAGTGCGATCTTCTTTTTTTATACCGTTTTCTTTGACGTAACGTAATAAATCTAAATATTGTTCCACTTCTTGTTAGTTTCCTTTACTTCGATAGGCCATAATTAATAAAACGATACCGAATACTATCATAGGGAGTGAAAGTAATTGTCCCATGGTCAACCAGTCAAATGCCAGATAACCAATATGCTGATCAGGCAATCGAACAAATTCGATCATAAACCTGAATATGCCATAACCAAGTAAAAACAGTCCCGATATGGCTTTATCAGGCCTGGGCGATTTAGAAAACCACCAGAGAATGATAAATAATACCAAGCCTTCAAGAAGTGCTTCATAAAGTTGTGAGGGATGTCTGGCAATACCACCCGCTGCAGGATCCGGGAAAATCATCGCCCAGGGTAAATCACTCGGACCACCCCAAAGTTCACCATTGATAAAATTACCTATCCTGCCACTACCGAGTCCAATAGGAACTACCGGAGCAATAAAATCCGTAACCTTGAAAAATGGCTTATTAATTTTGCGGGCAAAAAACCAAACAGCAAGAATGACACCTATCAGGCCACCATGAAATGACATGCCACCTTGTTGAATGTAGAAAATTTCAATCGGATGTTGGAGGTAATACGGCAAATTATAGAAGATGACTGAACCTAGCCGACCACCAAGAATGATCCCGAGCATGGCATAAAAAATCAGGTCAGACACCTGTTCATTGCTGAACCCCCAATGAACCTGACTACCCCGATGTCGCAATAATAGCCATGCTGCCAATATGCCAATGACATAACTGATTCCGTACCAGTGTATTTTCACAAAACTAACGTCTACGGCAACGGGGTCAATGTCTGGATAGGCAATCATTGTAAACGGATTGTAACATACAGGTAAACAATCAACTTAGATATCACAGATATTTGATTGACTACATTAATAAAAATTAAATTTCAGTATTAGTTATCGCGGCCGATATACGCTATGCAAATATACATATGAATCT
>CAYMPA010000257.1:0-2596 GCA_964392105.1 uncultured Enterobacteriaceae bacterium | reverse complement strand
TGCCCATATTACAACCCTCAAATTTCGGATACGTGTAATATGAGTCAACGAAGCTGAACTACTTCTCCTTTCGGTTATATTAAAACTATGAGTCAATGCGCACAGCTTATCATGTTGGACACTCTGCCAAACTCGGTGTAGTCTTGGTTGTTACCCTGTATCCTTAATTCATCACCATCCACTATCTGGGCCTTCTGCCCACACTCTGTTAATCGTTTTACGATTTCACGGGCTTTCGTTGTTTTGCCAGCACCCGCTTTGCCGGTCACAAAGTAAGCAATCATCAGTTAAAATGTGTATCCGGTTAAAAAATCACATTGAGCAATGATTTCATTGGCAACAATGTCCTTCTGGGCCTGAGTCCAGGTGATGTCTGTCCGGACAACTCTTGGTTCATTCAAAACGATACTGGCGCAGGCGGAAAGATATTCCGGTGTGGTGGGCAAGCCAAGGAAGGTCATGATCCCAGCGATCACAGTTTCAGGGTCAGCGATGAGTTCATCATTTTTGACATCGATGAACTCCCCAAGGTGGTCGATCCGAAACTGCTTCATGAACAATGCCTTGTTCTTGTAAACCTTTATGACAGAATCAAGACTTTGTTTCCCGGCATCCCGTTTGGCTATGCTGGCGATGTTATCATACGGGTTTCTGATCGCATGAATGTACTTAATAGACAGGCCAGACATTACTTCCTGGAGTTTTGTAAAGAGTTCAGAATGCCTTCTCATCAAGCCGGCGGATCTTGCGCCCTTCTTATCTCCAATGATAGTGATATTGTCCACATTACCGTTGAACATTCCAGGAACGAGGTATGAATAACCATTCCACGTTCTGTTTGTCTCATTGAATTTTGCAGTATTATCTGCAATATTGGCAAACAATATCTCCCGAGTATTAAGAAGAAATGATTCATTTTTTATTTTAGCAAGCACATCGTATTCATGAGATATTGCGGCATTCTCATGGGCATCAATTATCGAGCCTATGAGGCTGTGCCCACTCCTCGGATATCCCAGAAACATGACATAGATAGTTATTTTCGAAGAATCAAACATGTTGCACCTCATTTAAACTAAAATTATATTTCCTTAAAAAATCCCCTTCGTACCTTTCCATATCAGCGATCATATGGTCAGGGTAAAACTTCCGATAATCAACTGGATGGATCGCATTAACTACAGGCACTTCGATATTCCTTCCTACCAGTTCCCGAGTCACGTCAACGAGTGTCTGGGGAATCCCTGTGATTTTCTCCACAGCGGGCTGGGACATACCGAGATACTCATAAAAGAACTTCATCTCAGTGTTTCCGGCGTTCTTAATGATATCTGCCAACCATTTTATATCTTCCCGATAGAACCAATAGAATTGTTTGCCATTCACTTGTTGTTAAAAATCAGTCTTGCCACCTGATACGCCAGCGGATTTCCCTCTAAAAATGTGCCAAGCTGAATCACATTTTTGAAGTAATCCTCAAATTGCAGTGTTCGATCAAAAGAAGTGGCATGGAAGGTGGCCAATAAGCCTTCCGGTTTACCCTGGCTTTCCGTCATCTCACTCAAGCGCACCAGCGCTGGCTCAATCTGCTGCTTGTCGTTGGCTTGTTGGGTGATGTGGTCCTCTACAATCAGGTGTGATTCAAGATCGACTGCGGCCTGTGCATTGTAGGCCTGAACAACCCCTTTACCTCGCGAAGTAATTGCTCCTCAAGTTTGTTGGCATAACCCCAACTCATTACCTTATGTTGACTGGGGTTGGCCTTGACCTTGGTGCCGTCCATGCTCACTTTACCCAACTTGAATAATCCCATGACCTTGGCAACCACCAGGATCTGTACAAACAGACCTTCCAGCTCAGGCAAAAACCGCTTGTGAAAAGTTGCAGTGATGTCATGATGACGGTCCTCAGTGATAAAACGAAAGGCCACCGAATCGTGACTCGCCTGCTCCAGCTTGCGACTGGAGAACACGCCCATGGCGTAACCGTAGAACAACATGGCCAGTAACAATGCCGGATGGTAGGGTTGCTTACCGCCACCACCATAGCAACTTTCCAGCTTGCTCAGATCCGTTTGATCCACAATATCCACGATAAAGCGTGCTAGATGATATTCAGGTAGCCAATCTTGTATTGATGGCGGTAACAAATAAGGCGTATCTCGATTTATAGTCTGGAATTTGCCTGACATGGTGACCCTAATCCATTATTGTTGCTATATTCATATTTTACCGGCTTTTGCCTGTTAAATCCGACAGACTGCTTGCATATGATTCCAGAGTTTAAAGGATGAACATTGCTGTGTTTTAAAAAAGGGACTTGTGATGCTAAGCGATAACTCCTTTCGCCGACCATCCACACTCGACAATAACTCCATTCAACATCGCACCATTCATCACGATTAATAAAACCTGTATGATGAGAAAGTTACCTATTCTGGCTGATAAACAAGCCAATTGATAACAAGAGGAGTCAGTTATGAACAGACATAACAGCGAAGCGGCATCGCCGGAAAACGTTCAAATGGCACAGATCCCCATTAATGGAGAACGTCTTACCCTGCAGGTTTTTATTTTTTGCGTACTTGCAGAGTTGC
>CAYMPA010000256.1:0-2605 GCA_964392105.1 uncultured Enterobacteriaceae bacterium | reverse complement strand
GTATTATGGTTGGTGGCATTATGGTATCACTGCTGTCGGGAATTATGAGCATGAACGATCTGCCAATTTAATATGAAATAATAAAAGTATACACATGAAAAACATTGCCAAGTGCATGATAAGGCGAATAAAAAATTCAGCTATTGCGATGCGGATTGCTAGCTACCACTTATTCTGCTTCCGATAGTAATTTGTTGTTGTGTGAATGAGTTTTTATGGTGGCTGGGGGGGGGATGAATAGGAAAATTGATAAAAGAGCAAAGCGTTCTAATACTGAGGTAAATCAGACATCAAACGTTGGTGTATGGGTTGGCCGTGGCATATGTGCGGTGGTTTTTGTGGTTCCCTTTCTTCTCTGGCAAAATACTTTGCTGAATGCATCAACATTGCCTCGATATGCTGTTATTGAAGTGGGTGCTTCGATTTTAATGACGTTTCTGTTTTTTATGATGGTGCGGAGTAAGGGTGTCGATGCCATTCCTGCTCCTTTGCTATTGTGGCCGGTGCTGGGGTTCTTTGTGGTGGCGGTTACTTCCAATCTATGGGCTCATCATCATGGTAGCGCTTTAGTCGAAACGGTTCATCTGTTTGGTATGATGCTTCTTTTTTTTCTTTCTCTATATGTGAGCGCTTTTAGTAAGGGTTTTCCATTATTGCTACTGCGTATTTCAGTATTGGCAGGAACAGCTATTGCAAGCATCGGGATATTGCAAAACTTTGGTTGGATTGACGGTTTATTTTTTCAGTCGGCGCCACCGGCGGCAACCATGGTCAATAAAAACTTTTGTGCACAGTATCTTGATACCATTATTTTTCCGGCATGGTTCCTCGTGATCATTGCACCAAATGACAGAGAGGCTAGGCGATGGGCCGTCTGTTTTTGTCTTATTCTTTCGCTGCTTTTTATTACATATACCCGCGGGGCATGGTTAGGTCTGTTCATTGGGTTGTTTGTGATGTTTCTTTATCTTTTGCTGAATATTTCAGCGCGGCGAGATATGATGTCCAGTATTAACCGGACAAAGGCAGTTTCAACTACGATGGCTGTCATGTTCGCTGGCCTGATAATGGCGCTGCCATCTACTGTGAATAATGGGACGGTGATTTCGAAATTGCAGGATGCACTGCAACAAGCGGAAATAGGTAGTCCTTCACTTCGGCTTGCTATGTATGCAAACACATGGCAAATGTTCAAAGATCATCCATGGGGTATAGGTATTGGAAATTGGAAACATGCCTATCCGGAATATAGCAGGGCGGTACGTGAAACACCTGGATATGGCGTCGCGGCTGTGCCAATCCATTTGCATAATGACCCCTTTGTATTTTTTGTTGAACTTGGCTGGATCGGAGGCATGTTTTTTATCAGTATCTTTTTTGTTGTGCTGTTAAGCGTATGGAGAATAAGTTCTGATGCCCGAATCGGAAGTCGTCAACGCTTGATATCCTTGGCGATGTTGCTTGCGATTACCGATGTCGGAGTACACTCGCTGGTTTCTTTCCCTTTTCACACGCCAACGGCATCCATGCAAATTTGGTTATGGCTGGGTGTAGTAGGCGGTATTTTTATGTATACCAAGCGTGAGCGGCAGGGGTGAGGTATCGGTAATGAAAATTCGATGGTTTATTCTGTTGCTGCTTTCCGGGTTGTGTAGCCTTTTTATGATACTGTATAACGCTGCCTATCTGAAGGCCGATGCATTAATTAGAAATAACTTTATCTCAGAATTGAAACTTCATCATGCGAATTGTTTATGGCTGGAAGATGTGATTGAGGCTAAGAAACTGTTTCCATATGATTTTAACGTCAGTCGAGTATATGCCGATTCAATGTTTTATTGCTCACATGATCGGAAGGAGGCATTTTCGGCGGCCATGGAGCTATTGAGTCAAGAGCCCTTTTATCTTTTTGGGCTTGCTCAGATGCTTCCTCTGGCTTACGAGAACAATGAGGTAAAGGTGTTCAAGGTGGTCGCTGATCGTTTTGTACACCTGTATCCGTGGCTTCCAGATGGTTACCATAGTTTGGGTGTTCTGGCGTGGGGACGAGGTGAATTTCGAGAGGCGAGAAAGTGGTTTTTGCGTGCGCTGGAGGTGAATCAACAGTATCAGCCAAGTATTGATATGTTGAACAAATTACCGGTGGAAACTGATAAAGCTTCAAACGGTTAAAATGAATTTTTCTAGGGTGTGATGGAACAATCAGCACGGTAGTTCGTAATGTGGTGTATAGTTTCGACCTGTTCGCGAGCAATTGATCCAGTCCTCAGTCGGTTGTGCATTATCTATGCGAGCTCACTTTTGCCCTTTGGACCGCACCTTTGTCAGCATGGTGTTTTTATGAGTAATGTGTTTTGTGTATGGTTTGGAGCGGATGAAATATCTTACAAGGCGGTATGCATGGTGGGTAGACAACGTGGCTTTACATTGATCGAGATGCTGGTGGTGCTGGTGATTATCACCCTGCTTGCTACGCTCGTGGGGCCGAAACTGTTCCAGAAAGTGGGTTCGTCTCAGGTCAAGGTTGCAGGAGCCCAGATTGAGTTGCTTTCCTCGGCACTGGATACCTACCGGCTGGATGTAGGCCGTTTCCCGAGCACCGAGC
>CAYMPA010000255.1:0-2612 GCA_964392105.1 uncultured Enterobacteriaceae bacterium | reverse complement strand
GAAGTTTGGAATCAGACTTACTGATGTTGTATCACCTTCAGAACGTGTTCATAACCTGAAATGATTAAAATATTTTACATAATTACGTTTTCTATCGGGGTTTTTGGTTCTGCCAGAGCTAATGCGGAAAAGCACGCTTCTCTGTCAACTCCCATGGTTAATAATCCAGTTGATATTACTTCTATATTTCAGGTTTTAATGGCTCTCTTCGTTGTTGTGATTGCCATATTTGTTGTTGCTTGGGTTTTTAAAAAATATAGTTCGAATTATGGTCAGGGAATGCAGGGGATTAAGGTCATTACTGCCTTGTCTCTGGGGGGGAAGGAGAAGGCAGTCGTTATTCAGGTTGGGGATGAACAAATTATGTTAGGTGTATCTCCAGGTTATGTGCGAAAGATTCATGATTTAGAGCAACCACTTCAACTTAATGAAAGACCTGAAAATAGTAGCTTTTTATCTAAATTGAATCAGGAGATTCAGAAGGTTGTGACTAAATGATCAGGTTATTGACTCTGGCTTTACTTGTTTTCCTGCCAGATATTGTTAATGCTGCAGGTGTCAGTGCTATATCAGTTTCTGATACAGAAGATGGTGGGCAAACCTATAGTGTAAGCCTCCAGGTGCTGGCTTTAATGACAATGTTGTCATTGCTTCCAGCGGCATTGATGATGATGACATCTTTTACTCGAATAATCATTGTCCTTGCTATTTTGAGGCAGGCGTTAGGTACGGCACAAACACCGACAACACAAACACTGGTAGGTCTGGCCCTGTTTTTGACAATGTTTATTATGGCCCCGGTTTTTGAAAAGACATATCAGGACTCAGTGAAACCCTATATGGATAATGATATTGAGTTTGTTAAGGCTATGAAAAATGGATCTGTTCACTTTCGTAATTTTATGATGGCTCAGACTCGTGAGTCTGATATTGCAATGTTTTCAAATATATCCGGCAATAGTGAGATAGAAAATATTGAAGATATCCCGTTTACCCTTCTAGTACCAGCATTTGTAACCAGTGAGCTAAAAACAGCCTTTCAGATAGGGTTTCTGATATTTATACCATTTTTAATTATAGACCTTGTTGTAGCCAGTGTCTTAATGTCAATGGGTATGATGATGTTATCTCCATTAATTATTTCTTTACCCTTCAAGATTATGTTATTTGTCCTGGTCGATGGATGGACTTTGATTATGGGTACTCTAGCATCGAGTTTTAACTAACTATGACTCCAGAATCGGTTGTAAGCATAGGGCAGGGTGCGATTGAAATTGTACTTGTAATTATTTCAATATTGTTATTGCCAGCGCTTGGTATAGGACTTCTTGTTAGCATGTTCCAGGCAGCTACTCAGATTAATGAGCAGACACTAAGTTTTATTCCTAAATTATTTATTGTTTTTATAGTCCTCCTCTTTACTGGTAACTGGATGTTAGGCCTGATGACAAATTATGTTTTTGTTTTGTTTGAATCGATTCCATCTTATATTGGGTAGTGTAAAGATGGACTTTACTGATGACCAGCTTGTCACTATTGTAGCTACCTATTTCTGGCCATTTATCCGTATTTCTGCTTTCTTTTATGCCTTGCCAATTATCAGTTCAGGCATTATTCCCATTTATATTAAAACCGGTCTGGCCATATTCATCGCCTTTCTCGTTTCGCCAACTTTGCCACCATTGCCTATAGTTGATGTTTTATCAGTTGATGGGTTAGTTATCAGTATTTTTCAGATTATTATTGGTCTAGCTTTGGGGTTTCTGGTCAAGATAGTATTTAGTGCTCTTGAGACCGGTGGTTATATTATAGGTCAAACAATGGGTTTGGGTTTTGCCCAGATGAATGACCCATCAAGCGGTGTTACTGTACCTGTTATCAGTCAGTTCTATACCGTCATTGCCACATTAATTTTCCTGGTAATGAACGGGCATCTTATTATGATAGATGTTCTAGTCAACAGTTTCTCAATTATACCGATAGACGCGTCCAGTCAATTAAATGACGGCATTTGGCAGTTAATTTTATGGGCTGGTTGGGTTTTTACTGGAGCCATATTAATCGCCTTGCCTGCAGTAGGTGCATTACTATTAGTGAATATTGCGTTTGGTGTCATGATGAGAGCGGCACCACAGTTGAATATATTTTCAATTGGTTTTCCTATTTCCCTGATGCTTGGGCTGAGTTTTATATTATTAACGCTACCTGTTTTTTCTAATCAGTTCTTATCATTGCTCGACAATACGATTCTTACCGCTGCTGAGTTATTTAGTTAGTCATGGCCGGAGATAATGGACAGGAACGTACCGAGCAGGCGACCCCTAAACGTCAACAGGAGGCCCGTGAGAAGGGTCAAATAGCCAGATCCAGAGAATTATCTACGATGGCTGTCTTAATGTCAGCTGGCGCAGCATTTCTTCTTACCGGTGAATCAACGGCTTCATCAATACTGGCAATAATGCGGGAGCAGTTCACTATTAGCCCTGTTGATATTCATGAGGCCGTCAATATAAACACTGTCTTTATGGAGAGAATTACCGACGCCCTGATAGCCATACTTCCATTTATTTCCATTGTTTTCTTTATCTCAATCTTATCACCCACACTGGTTG
>CAYMPA010000254.1:0-2622 GCA_964392105.1 uncultured Enterobacteriaceae bacterium | reverse complement strand
CATACTGTAAGGCGGCGATGCTCATTAGCGCCTTTCGACGACCGGCGTGGGCTTCGGGATAATTGCACCAACCGGCATCGTGTTGCGCCAACCCTCATAAAGGAGGAGCAGTCGTTTCTATGACCCCATAGCGGTATGAATTTTTAGCCTCTTCAGCAGGTGAAGGCCCCCGCTCGCCTTCAAAAAAGTGCGAAAAAGATCAACCCCTTAGACCCAAAACAATCCAATCGATTTATTTGCTCTATCTCTATAACGGCCGGGCTTGTTCAACCACAGGATAAGATCGCGGCTCGTTCCTCGCGCTATCTATCCTTATTCGTTAGATTTGTTTTTAATTAAGATTTCGTCCCTAAAAGCTCTTCCTATTTTATCAATAAAAAAAACACTAATTGCGCTGACTAATGGTGTTAAAATTAAAAACTTTGGGTAATCAGAATCAAATTGTAAAAATTTATCAGCGAAATAAATTGTTGCCACACCACCAATAATACCGCTCAATATAGTTTCATTACGATATGGCTTGAAAACAATTGCGCAAATAAGGCCTGGAATGCAAATTGGTGACAGCAGGCTGCCTTTAAAAATAAACATAAAAGGTGAATCCAGACCTTGAAAAATATAACTTGTTGTCAAAGATCTATAAATATCAAAGCATACAACTGCAATGCTGGCTGATATAATATTGGACAAACTGTATATTACAGCAACTTTAAGTTTATCTTTCATAGATGATCCTAAAATCTAACGCCAATGTTCACCGGATTGGACATTGCGCGCGAAGCGCGCTTTGGCCTATTCCGGTGGAACTAGTTGTTACCCACTTGAGATACAGGTAGACCCAATTGTTTTTTTATAGAAGTAATATCAAGGGCATTTATTGTTGTGATAATATTGGGGTAGATTTTGCCATGATAGCCATACCCGCCTTCTGACAACTCTTGAATAGCCATTGGTTTTGACCAATTTTGAAAAACAATTCGATAACACGCTGAGACAATACCTGTACGATCGGAACCATGCCAACAATGAATTAAGATAGGGCCATTCGAATTTTTGATTGTTCTCAGGGCTTGAACTAGCTGTTCAGGCTTTATATCACCGGCATTCATTTTAATATGATGAAGTTTGATATTAGTTTTTTCAGCTTCATCATTGTCTGTGTGAAATTGCCGCAAATTTAGAACTTCTTTTATGCCAAATTTCTCTAATTGGGCAAATGATTTACGGTTTGGCTGTTCAGAGCGAAATACTTTGCCGTCTAAGGCATAAAAGTTTTCAAGGGACGAACCGATTACCGGAACAGCCCATTCAGTAGGCCTTAATTTAACTTCAGCCTGTACAGCTACACTGCACAGAACAAACATTATTAAGATCAGTTTTTTCATTTTATTATTGTGGGTAACGGACCAAGCTAAGCGGGTTGGAGCTGGTCCTTTCCAAGTGTGTAGAGGCCTTTACGCGAACCGCCTACGTATCACCCAGTCCGCTTGAGAATTTGATTAGATACCTTTTCTGGAGGCTCATGCCCACTACATAAATAAAGCCGAACTCCAGAATTATAAAAGGGAAGCCAAACACCAGCATGCCTGTATTCTCTGTAATTTTCAAAGCAAGCACCGTTACCACAGAAATGAATGCTGCAATAAGGGAAGGAAAGTTTTGTGTGAATATCTCAGATATTTTTGCGCTGTTCCTGTTTTTGGCGCAAATATCTTTAGAAGCATAAACTGATGCGAAGATAAGTAGTGGCAAAATGGCCTTGGTAGCGATTGTAGCGTTGGAGCCGGAAGATAACGTTATGACAATTTGGTAAGCGTGCGCAAAAAGGAGGAGGGATGCTATGACCATTCCAGCAAACCAAGCGTAATAATTCTGCTTTAAAATCCCCAGGCCGATAGAAAAAGCGACAAAACTTAAAAATATAAAAACTGCTTCAGTTGTGCGGAATGAATCATCTGCAAAAAGACTCACGACAAATATAATGACTACATAAATAATGATTGCCATGCCGGCCAATCGTGATGCGACGATAGCTTTGAATTCATTGTTGTTAGTCATGTTGGTGTCTATGACCTCTGAGTTAAATGAAATATTATTCGATTTTGTCTCTCAAGGTTGATTGTTGAAGCCTTGCCTTCAAAAGATGCATTGCGACAACCAAGAAAATAAGAAACCATTTCTGATCGGCTACCCCATTTTTTTCTTTCATGCATCAGTAGAGGGAGTGCTTCTATGACACTTAAGTTTGATTGCATTTTGACAGGGTCAAACAACTCAATAATGACATCCGGAGAGGCCTCAGAAATACTCCCATTGAAGTCCATTAGGCCAGATTCCCAGTGGTCTTGAAACTGGCCAATGAAATCTTCGGAAGACAAGATGGTCTCACCATTGCTATCTGTTTTGGGGAAATAAATCGTGTATGGGTTTTTTGTGCCAGCTCGTACTGTGAGACTAACTATGATTTCAGATAAATCCGATGATCTCTCACAGTGGATTTGCAATATAATCTTTTCTGGCAAGTTCAATGGAATGACCCTTAATGATCTTGTTGCTTTCTAACGGTAGTGATAAGCGGCGGCGACGAAATGTTTCGGCTTACTACCGCAATTTAGATTTTGC
>CAYMPA010000253.1:0-2631 GCA_964392105.1 uncultured Enterobacteriaceae bacterium | reverse complement strand
TGAAACTGCACACCATTTGCTGTTTCATTGGAAGTAAAATGGCAATAGGCAGCATTGTTATTCAGATGCCATTCTGATTGTTCAGGTATGTGATCGAAACCGGATTCTTCTGAACTGGCAACGATATTGATGTTACCATAACGTCTTGCTTCATTAATTGCCCGGGTTGACCAATGTCCCGTTTGAGCATAATCGGCCTGTTTGTTTTTACCTAATAGATTCATGGCCAATAAAGAAAAGTGGCCGTATGCACCCGCTTGCATAAAAAGGATATGATAATTATCGGGTAGGTCGAGTAATAGTCTCAGGTTGATATGCGTTTGTGTTGCAATACTCTGGAATTCATCGCAAGTGAACGGCATTTCCATTACCGACATTCCTGTTCCATTCCAGTCCAACATTTCAGATTGGGCCTGCAGTAATACTTCCTTCGGCAACATGGCCGGGCCGGAAGCAAAATTAAACATCGTTAGATTTCCTCAAACCTAGAATCCTTAGTTTGGCTCGTTTGAGTGTGCGTTTTTCAGATTCAGTTGCGTTGACTAGGAAGCCATGCATAGTCACTCTATGTAAGGCTTTCGCTGTCAAGCAAATAAGTCTGAAAAATGTGCAATTAAATGAGTAGGTGGGCTTACTCATTGGTGAACCACCTAACAAACTATAGCGTACTATTTTAATACACATAATTATGATTCATGGGCCGGTCAACTGAGGAATCTAGGTTCAATTAGTGAAACAAGAAAATACCATGCGCACCGCTAATCATAAAAAACAGTGCAGCGATAGATAAGATGGTGTTGGTACGAGAAGAAAGAAAGGTGATCCGTGAACAACGGATACGTTCTTCATCTGAAGCTGGAACAAAACCCAAAACTTTTTTCTGGTGTGGCCAAAGTACAAACCATAGATTCAGTACCATAATAAACCCAAGCCATACACCGACGCCGATTACTACAGCATCCCCTGACAGAGTCAATGCATCTATAAACATGCTTTTAAACCAGAGCATATAAATTCCTGTAACAAGCGCGACTAACGAAGCATAACGAAACGTCCCATGCTCACGTTTCAGTGCTGCTGTCATTGCTTCACGGTCAGATAGTTGTGCTGGTATGAATAAAGGATTCTGGATGACATTGACATAGTTATGACCCATCCAGATTAAAATACTAAAGATGTGCAAATACCGGGCAATTACATCCAAAACCAATGCAAGAGTCATTTAATTCTTCCTCAATTTATAGAAATATAAAAATAACGGCACCGGAATGATAAGAAATATGAAATGGGAAGTTATTTCTCACGCACTCCGGTGCCACTTTGAGGAGTACTTCATTTTATTATTATTATTTCTTTATTATTAAGTTGCATTTCCTTAAATGAATATATGAACCAATACAAACAGCGTAATAGTCAGAATGATCCCTGCTAGTACAGTTGTCTCCAGTGTTTCATGTGGAAGTTTCATTCTGCCGTTTCAAGGAAGTTCATATTGATTGAACCCTTTCTTCGCATAACAATTGGTCGCGGCCGTCGATCCGGATTGAGCGATTCAGCGACACTGGCTAGGACAATTCCATGCAGGGGTGATTTTGAACAGACAGGATCAG
This sequence comes from uncultured Enterobacteriaceae bacterium, assembly GCA_964392105.1. GTDB lineage: Bacteria > Pseudomonadota > Gammaproteobacteria > Eutrophobiales > Eutrophobiaceae > UBA7359. The sequence continues at coordinate 1,021 of CAYMPA010000253.1, read as the reverse complement.
TATTAGCAGCATCTCCCGTCAACAGAAATGCCTGACAACGGCAGCCACCGAAATCCTTGCCCCGTTCGTCGCAACTTTGGCATGGTTCTTTCATCCAGTCATCCCCGCGGAATTTTTTGAATGTCAGTGATTCGTGCCAGATCCACTCCAGTGGATGTTCGCGAACATTGGGGAATTCCAGACCATCGATGACGCGGGCCTCCTGACAAGGCAGGGCGGAACCATCCGGGGCGATGGTCAGGTGAATAGCACCCCAGCCGTTCATGCACGCCTTGGGCCGGTCTGCATAATAGTCGGGAATAACGAAATAAATGGTCATCGTATTCCCGATACGTTCTCTATGCTTGTTAACGATGGTTTCAGCCTCTTTTAGTTGTTCCTGGGTCGGGAGAAACTCCTCCATGTTTAACAGGGCCCAGTTATAATACTGAAGATTGGCAAATTCGAGATAGTCAACGCCTATTTCTTCCGCCATGCTAAGGTAATCTTCGGTCTCGTCAATATTCTGCCGGCACACCGGTATATTCAGTACCAGCGGGAAATCCAATGCCTTGATCTCATGTGCTATTTGCAGTTTGTGATCATAGGAATTCATTCCTACCAATGAATCATTGAGATCACGATCAGTTGACTGAATACTGAGCTGGACCTGTTTGAGGCCGAGCTTTTTCAGCTCCTTGAGTCGCTCCTTTGTCATTCCCATTCCGCCGGTAATGAGGTTGGAGTAGTAGCCCAGTTCTTCCGCATAAGCAACGAGTTCCTCTAAATCGTCACGCAGTGCCGGCTCACCACCAGTAAAACCAAGTTGCAGTGAACCCATTTTACGACCTTCACGCAGAACCCTTTTCCATTCATCGGTAGTGAGTTCATTTTTATATTTATCGAAATCGAGTGGGTTGTTACACCAGGGACAATTTAGTGGACACCGGTAGGTCAGCTCACAAGTGAGCCACATCGGCATACCGGCGCCATCAAGACTTAATTTTTCATCAAGACTTATTTCTGATCCATCCTTTGGCAT
>CAYMPA010000252.1:0-2644 GCA_964392105.1 uncultured Enterobacteriaceae bacterium | reverse complement strand
TTTTCCATTTATTCTCTTCCGATTAAATATTCTTCTGATTATGTAAGACCTAAAAAACGATAGGACAGAATAAGCCCCGGTTATAGCGATAGCGTCCACAGGAGAAGGGCCAAAGCCGAATAATGGCAATCCGTAATATGTGAACATCGATGATATAACAAGGCCAGCCATGATATTTGTGCCTGCCTCTATCATCGACATGCGCTTACTCTGCATCATCTGATACTGAAAATAGATTTGATTTATATGCGGATGCGCCTTCAAGGTTTTTCTTCGCTTGATCAAAATAAGATTTTTTTAATTCAATCCCAATCCCATTCCTGCCCATCTCAATCGCACCATACACTTCTGACCCAATGCCCATGAATGGTGTAAAAACGGTATCACCATAATTGCTCCATAGGGCCATGCATCGTTCTATTACATCAAGTTGTAATGGCGATATATGCTGCTCATCCTTCAAATCACGGCCACCTCTATATTGGAGTGTCCTCGTTTGTCTAATATCATCCCAAACAGGAGATGCATATTTCTGCCAAACCTCAATACTAAACCAGTTCCTGTTATCATATTTTTCTGTGTACTTTCCAATATCAGGACCATCTCCTTCTCCGATCCAAATATCAAATCCACCAGCAATCTTAAATTCGTTATCTCCTGGCTTGCGGAATGTTAAAACATAATCAGCAAGACCTTGCCCAGACATAGAGCTATCCTTAACAATTTGCTTATGGAGAAGCCTCAAGCTTTTAGTGCGTTGCTGTGCTACTACTGGGTCCTTCCATATGCACACTTCACTATGAAAAATCCATCCAGCATCCTGATAAGCCTTGACAATCTCGCCACGAAAATCACGGATGCCAATAAATCCATCCTTTGTTTTGCTGGTAGGGAGCTGCATACAATGAACTGAGCATAAACGTCCGGGCTTGGTAATCCGTAACATCTCACGAATTAAAAAAGAATAATGTATCCAGAAGTCTTCCCCCTCATTATTGCTTATATCCCGATCTGAATTAGAAAATTTATAAAGACCTGAAAACGGCGGGCTATGTATACCAAAATCAATACTATCTTCTGGAATGTTTTTAATAAGCTCACAACTATCGCCATGATATATTGCATATTTATCTGTAACTACTTGATCTAATGTATTAGGCATATATTTTCCCCTTATTTCATAAATGATGGCAAAGACATTTTGATAATTGGCGCATAATCCATCGTATCTCTAACCGCGCCATTTATTTCGTTGCTGGTGATATCCGACATATGGCTAACCATATTATTAGCCATGCGTTCAGCGTCGCGTTCTTTGCGTTTGATATTAGACACAACTGCGCCTTCTAATTCTGATGATATATAGTGAACATTGACAACTTTCTTCTGTCCGAACCTCCAAAAACGTCTGATAGCCTGATATATTTGTTCAAAACTATCATTAAGACCAACAAAACCTGTATCTGAACAATGTTGCCAATTCATACCGAACCCGGCAATCTTGGGCTTTGTTACCAATACTCTTATTTTTCCATTAGAAAAATCATTGAGCTTTCTCTCTTTATCTATTTCCTTATCTGACCCTCTAACATCAACTGCGCCAGGAATACGTTTTACAAGCTCATCGCTCTCCGCATTTAAATTACACCACCATACGAAAGGCTTATCTTCATGCGTTATTTCAGCAGCTTTAGCCACTCGTTCTTCGATGCTATCACGCTTAACATTCAACCGTTCTGATAATGTTTGAGCTTCCATTGGGAACAAAAAACCAGTTTCCAAAGATGGCTTATATTCAGCATTAACAATATGCTCGTGGCTTATCAATTCTGGAAGGTCATACGCGTCACCATTATACCCTAAATCTCTTGGGTTTCTTAGCATGATAGACCAAGAACACATCCACTTCCAAAATGCATCTTCCGCATACCCTCTAAGACGCCAGTTTTGAGTTGACCCTCCATCATGAACAAAGTATGTCGCAAGCATATCAGTATATGACATTATACCTAAAAATTCAGAATGATTACCTAGTTCCATAAAATCATTCGGAGCTGGAGTTGCTGTCGCAGCCAATCGAAAAGGGATATTTTTACACATTTCAATAAGCATTGTCCTATATTGCCCTTTTTGATGCTTTAAAATACTAGATTCATCAAGGATAATCCCGCCAAATTTTGACATATCAAAATGTTCGATTTTCTGATAGTTGGTAACATTTCCCCAACTAGTAACGTCTAATTGAGATGATACTTGATTGATAGTAATCCCAAATTTTTTTCCTTCTCTAATCATTTGAGCAGATACGGCGAGAGGAGTTAAAAGCAACACTGGCTTGCCAGTATAATCAGCGACAGATTTCCCCCATGACATTTCCATAAAACTCTTGCCTAATCCAGTGCCTGCAAATATAGCTGCGCGTCCCCGCATCAATGCCCATTTCACAATATCACGCTGAAAATCAAATAAATCATCATGCAGATGCACATCTTCCGAAATGCCCGTCATTGGAGGAATTATTGACTTCTTTGATAAAAAATCTTCATAAGTAAAATCATCCATTGTTTTATCCTTACGCGTGTATGTTTTCCATTTCTGCCCTAAGACATTCATTGACAGCCTGGATTAACCGCTTGCGTGCGGT
>CAYMPA010000251.1:0-2681 GCA_964392105.1 uncultured Enterobacteriaceae bacterium | reverse complement strand
GCATTCTTATTTGACAGTCCTTTTCATCCACAATATCATCAGATTATGGGCAATATCAACCAAACAGACATCTATAGTTATAAAAGTTTCTCAAAAACACCAGGCTTTCCTGGCGGGGCGAAGCTCGAAGGGCGAAGACTGCAGCCTGGTGACTGTCCACTATGAATTCAGGGCTTTAGCCCAACCATGCTGCCAATACATCTTGGCCTAAAGCCCTTTTTTTGGGAGGATCCCAGAACCCCATGCTGTAGCATGGAGTTATTGATAAGTCACTATTATTCATATCATTGCACAAACTAGAGATGTGATATCACGCCTTATAGTACTGTTATTTAATACATTATGGACATGATTAGAAAACTTCCGTATATATGCCAATTGTTTTCTAAGGGTATGTATCCAGGCGATTCCATGTTCATGTTCTCCGCGGAAGGACATTTGGGACTTTAAACTGCTCCTATTCGAGCGAGCAGGCCCCTATTCCATGATACCTGCAATGATATAGCTATACTTTTCTGCGGGGTAGATCAGCCGAGTGAGCGTAAAAAAAATGACTCACTTGAGTCATTAGCAGGATTTTACATTTCTACTGGTGTAACATCAGTTGCGAAGTGTGATGGTCCATTCACAGGCAAGTGTGTCTTCATCAGAAATGAGGTTCATACGAAGGGTTAGAATCTTCCCAATATTTCCTACTCTTTCAGAGAAAGACAGATCAGATACTTCATTATCCACTGGATTATGGTTCAGAGTGTCATCAGTTACCCAGAGTAGGGTATTATCGGTAATATCGAGATGGTAAACTGTTGAATCAGCATCCACAGCTCTCAAAATAGATCCAGAAGTGCTGGTAATTTGATTTGACTCGTCAGAAGCGCTTGCATAGATCTTCATCGAATCACTCACCGTAGATGTGAGCTTCGTGCGTACATAACGATCAAGAATTACTTGATCATATGCCAGCGAAACTCGCACATTTGTATCAGAAAGCTGTTTTCGGCTCATCACTATAACTGAGCCAAAGCCTATAACAAGAATTGCACTGGCAACCATCGCGGAAGTCAGCTCAACGAGCGTGAAACCTCGGCTACGGATCGACATTTTTCATTAATATGTCCAGCCGCGCTCTTCGGAAAAACTGCAGCTGAGGCTATCGGTGACATTGTCGGTAGTGAACCAGGCGAATTTTATGGTGATGTCAAAATAATCGGGGATTGTTGTATCTGTGGGGTAGAGTCCATCGGAGCTATCGTCAATTGCAGTGACGATAGTAGTACGGTATCCCTGAATCCCATTAAGGTTCAGGGATACCGACGTTTCGGGTAAACTATCTTGAAGTGATGAATAATCCAGGTCGATGGCCTTCTCCATGCGAGAGGCCATGTTTGCCCAGGCGAGCTGAGATCTGATCCCTTTTTCCACTTGCCAGCGGCTCAAGGTGAAGTACTGCATCGTACCCAGCACAATGATAGCCAGAAGTGTAGCAGAGACCATAACCTCAACGAGGGTATAACCATGGTCATTCATCTGTTTCAAAAAACGTGTTTACTTAAATTAAGGTGTAATACCGCCTGCAAGTGTTCCGGCCTGATTCAGGGTACGGTCTTCTTCCAGGATGGCACCTGCCTTACAGGTGATTGTATATGAAGCACCATCAGCGCTTATATAGGTATAAGAAGAATCTTTAAAATACTTCCCATTCAATTCACCGGTATTGATATCATTCCATGATGCACCAACGACATCAACAGCGCTGGCTTCAGTTGGGTAGGTACCATTTTCACCATAATAAACACGGAGCTGGGTTCTGATACTACCTAAGGCAGCATCAGCCTCACTCATTTTTGCTTTCATTACATTGTTGTTATAGATCGGCACTGCGACAGCTGCCAACACACCGATGATCACAATCACGATCATCAGCTCGACTAGTGAAAAACCACTATTTCTTTTCATTCTAATATCCTCCTTCAAGGACTTTTTTTTTATGTTTACTCGGCGAATCCCATTTGATTGCAAGTGTTACGCTAATTCGCCTCATGGTCTTAAAAAGCTTCAAATGCTATGCCAACTAGCTGCTTATGCCTTAAGTACATAAATTTCAACATTTAGAGAATGTAATATTATTATGCATTATCGAAAAAATGTAACATTTGCAAATAGCGATTTCGCAGATATGTCGTAAAAATAGAACAGGTCAAGACCCATTCCAAGGGGAATTCCCTATTTTTGCATTAGGAAAAACCTTAGGTGATCCCGAAAATTTTTTTATAAAGTTATTATTTACAAGAGGATATATATGAAGTCATTCATAGGGAACTGAGAATTTGAACTCCGTCCATTGGCTTTTTTATTAAGGGAGTTAAATAGCCAGAAATAAGCGTATGTATTATTTATATGACGGTTTTTAGATTGTAATTATCTGCCAATAATCCCTGTATATAAAGGGTTTCACCGATTCCAGGGAAAAATTCAGGAGTATAAGCAGGAAGGTGTTAAATATTCTAGTGAATGGCTGAACTCATCTGGAAGATGGGCAAATATAAGGTCACAATGATGATGCTGATCACCACGCCAAGCCCACCCATGATGATAGGTTCGATGGTCTTTGAAAGCTTGTCAACTGCTGTATTAAAATCAGCTTCATGAAATTCTGATATTTTTTCAAGCATAATGGCCAG
>CAYMPA010000250.1:0-2702 GCA_964392105.1 uncultured Enterobacteriaceae bacterium | reverse complement strand
GCTGCTCGAAGAGCAAAAACCAGGGATGGTTTTTGTCCAATCCTCATTCATAAATTTGTTTATCTGCGGCTACTCGCCACATCCCTGTGGCTCACCCTTCGGGCCAGCCTACGGTTGTTCAAAATCGCTCCATACGATTTTGTCTGTTTGCGGTGCTCACCCTCAAGGGGGTACCGAGGTCCTTACTCTCACAAAAAAGAATTTTATTTTCTGAGGCACCCTAATTAAAAACAGGGTTAACTGCTGATGTTTAAATCTCTGAAAGTTTATTTATTTATCATCTTGTCTGCTGGCTTGTTGCTTGCCTGTGGTGATAGTGATGCCCCACAGGAACAATCAGCAGTAACAGCGACTGAAACAAGCATAGTACAGCTACCTGCCGAAGTGCCGGATATGCCTGTAGAATCTGCTGAAATAGAGTATCTGCCAAGTCAGGTTGTTTATCAGGAAGAGATCTATAATAATTGGCCCTATACCGTAGCGCCATCTGAAAATCAGGCTAATGCCGAAGCTGCACCAATTCCAGCTACAGAAGAAAGCGCTGCTGTGGTAGCAAATACCAATCCACAATCGCATACTATTAATGCCGAAGCACGCATTTTTCGACCGGACACGATCTATATCAATCCGGGTGATACCGTTGGCTGGACGAATATGACTTCACACAACACGGTATCCGTTGAGGGTTTAATTCCGGAAGGTGCAATGCCCTGGGCGGGTAAACTGGGTCAAAACCTGAAAATTAAACTCGATGTAGAAGGCATTTATGCTTATGTCTGTCAGCCTCATATCGGTTTTGGTATGGTCGGAGTGATTGTTGTCGGTAAGCCAACTAATCTTGAAAAAGTCACCCAGTATGCTAAAGGCAATTTGCAAGGCCCTTTCAGGCGGTTGATTGGCAAGTTAATAAAAGTAAAAATATCTTAGTTAATAATCAAGCACCGGCTATTTTTAACCAGCAGAAACCTGCTTAAATTCGGTCTATTTCATGGTTAGGTTTCGCTAGTTTTTATCAATGCCATTTCACAATAACAATCTAAAACATTGAGTCATTGTTTATCCATTCTTACTCTATTCCGAGTAGATATCGGACTATTTCCAAAGCACTACGGTTGATGTTGCAAATTGCAACAGTTTATAAGGTGCTTACACTTGGTTGTTAAAGAAATTTTAATATTAGCCGATCAATGATGGGTATAACGGTTTAGACATGGAGAGGGTCCATTATTTGGAGAAAATTACAAATGAATAATAGTATATATTTATCCGCATTGGTATCTATAGTATTAGGGGTCAGCGTAGCAGTTGTTAGTTGGTTATTTGTGGATAAAGGCACTTATCCAATCAGTTTCATATTGCTTACTTCCGGGCCTGCTGTTTTGTGTAGTATGTTTACTACTTATTATTTATTAGCTGGATCATTCAAGAAAGAGATCACAATCTTTGCTGAACAAATCGATCATATGTTGCCGCCGCAAATTAATAAATCTATCGATGATGAGAAAGAAACAGGCTTTTTAGCAAGTGTAGAATCCAAAATTAAAGAGTTTCTGGCTGGGTTTAAGATTACTGCAATGGGTATTGTAAATACCAGTGACCGCGTTGCGATCGGTTCAGCTGAAATATCATACTTTCTGGATAAACTGAAAAATACAATTAATGAGAATGCCAGCCAGACCAATCAAATCAGTGTTGCAGCAGAAGAGATCACACAAACTACAGGAGTGATTTCTGACACGGTGAACGATGTCTCCATGATGGTAGGCGAAGCACGTGGGTATAGTGATGAGGGGATGAATGCGATGGAACGCATTAATAAGGAGATCCACCATTTCAGGAATAGTGTATGTGAAGTTTCCAATGATGCCCGAAATTTGCAGGATCTATCGGGAAAGATTCAAGGTATTACCGAGGTAATTAATAGTGTAGCCGATCAGACTAATCTCCTGGCACTGAACGCTGCCATTGAGGCTGCACGGGCCGGTGAACATGGACGTGGTTTTGCAGTTGTCGCCGATGAAGTTCGTACACTTGCAAACCAGACGACTATCGCAACCAAGGAAATTGGTCAAATGCTGAATGAAGTACAACAACAAACAGAAAGTTCTGTAAAGATAATGACCGCACTGGAAGATGGTGTGGAAGCAGTAGTTAATATTTCTGAAGATGCAGGACAAACATTTTCAAATATACATAACAGTACAGTGGTGTTTGAAGAAAAGATCTGTGAGATAAGCGGTGTCTTGAAAGAACATGTAAATGCAACAGCTGAAATTTCCTCGGCGGTGATGGATATCTCTCAACAGATGGGGGAAACCGGGAATCGTGCCAATGAAGTTTCACAAGAAGCAATTTCTCTTTCGGAAACCAGTGAAGAGCTTAATATCTTATTGAGTAATTATGAGTTGGGTACGGAGCATGAAGTGTATCGTAACATTGCAATTACGACTGCAGATAAAGTAAGTGAATTATTTGAAGAGGCTATAAAGAAAGGTGAGATAAGTGAACAGGATCTTTTTGATCGAGACTATCAACCTATAAAAGATACTTATCCGCAAAAATACAGTACAAGATTTGATAGTTTTACTGATCGTGTATTACCGGCGCTACAAGAACCGATTCTGGGTGAGCACAAAGATATCCTGTTTGCAGGAGCAGTAGATAATAATGGATATTTTCCAACACACAATAAACGTTATTCA
>CAYMPA010000249.1:0-2745 GCA_964392105.1 uncultured Enterobacteriaceae bacterium | reverse complement strand
ATGCGCATTATTGGGAACGTCAGAGGCAGAAAGAACTGGTTTTATATACTCTGTCGCAAGGCAGAGATGGGTGATGACCCAGAATATGGCTATAATCGTATCTCTGCGTGGGATGCCATAGACGGACAAGTGTTGGATAAGGACGAAATACTCTCTGCACAAGATGCATTGCCAGAAAACGTCTTTAAAGAGCTCTATGAAGCAGAAGCCAGTGATGATGAGGGCAATCCCTTTGGGCACGATGCCATTCATCAATGCATTGCGCCATTATCGAAGAATGTGCCTGTCGTCTGGGGTTGGGACCTCGCCAAGAGCAAGGACTGGACGGTAGGCATCGCCTTAGACTCAGAAGGGTATGTGTGTCGCTATCATCGCTTTCAGAAGCCTTGGAAAGCAACCAAAGATCGTATCGTAGATTTAGTCAAGGGTGATCCTGCCCTCATTGACTCTACCGGTGTCGGTGATGCAATTACAGAGGATTTGCAACGTGTGTTACCGCGTGCGGAGGGGTTCAAATTCACGCAAGGATCGAAGCAACAATTAATGGAAGGATTATCCTTTGCACTCAGTCAACAGAAGGTCAGATTTCCGCAAGGGCACATAGTCAAAGAATTAGAGGCATTTGAGTATGAGTACACCAAGACTGGCGTGCGATATACCGCACCACAGGGCATGACAGACGATGCCGTGTGCGCATTAGCTCTAGCAGTCAAATTAGGAGGCAACGCACCAGGTTGGGGTGTCTGGTAATGCAACCTGCAAAGCGAGTGACATACAGAGGAATAAATTACGATTCTAAACTAGAAGCCGTATGGTCTGTGTTTATGGAACAAGCATTAGATTGGAATCCATTACCGCATCCTGAGTATTTGCTTGACATGGGAGAAATAAAATATTGGTTACCTGATTTTTTATGTGTCACACCTATTGGTAATAATATACTGATTGATGTTAAAGGCATACGAACAACCAGCGAATGGCATGATCCAGAAACTATTCGATTGAAGACCTATAGAAATATGTTAGAATTTAGTAAGACCAAAATACTTGATAAGTCCGAATGGAATGTTTCTGACTATAAAGTGCTCATTGTAGGCTTTAAGTTACGACTTGACAGAGATACAATGATGTTGTCAGAAAAAAAATGCATTGTCCCGTTCGGCTTGTTGTATGAACCAGCGGTTGGCCCTCTTGGTTACGCATATACTCCTGTAACATTTGTTAAACATGCAGATGACGTACTTATTGATATACATTTTGCAAAAGTCTATGATGACGAATGTTATGTGTGTGGTGAAGATATTGATGAAGATAATTATTTTACATTACAAGATGAAAAAAGAATTGGAGCTGTTTTTAATCGTATACGTGACTATTTTGAACAAAATATGTATTTAAATGAATAATTTATCTATACTTTGTGTTGTTATAATGATAACATAATGATGAGGAGGAATACTTAATCAATTTAGTTTAAGAAATTAAGTTAACAGTGCGTATTCCATCCTTTTCACATAACTCGCAGTGAAGCATCAATCACTGCGAGTTGCATAGTTTTTTAATGTGTCAGTACATGGAGTCTGACGATATGAATATATCAATTAATACAAGTACAATAAGCATTACGCTCGGTTTATTAATTCAAGCAGCAGGTATTGTATATTTTATCAGTTCGCTTGCAAGCACTGTAGAATTTAATGAACAACGGCTGATACAAACAGAACAACACGTACAAGAATTACAAGAATCTATCAACACGTTATCAACAGATTTGCACATAGTTGTTGATAATATGGGAACAATCAATTCAGAGCATAGAATGTTATTTGAAAGTGGTAGTTATGGAGATAAAAAATATCTACCTGGTGAAAGCAGGACATACTAAATGGTAAAAAAAAATAATTTAGATTTATCTGAATCAAGCAGAGTACAACTTGATATTAAAACGTTGATCGGTATTGTTGGTGTCATCCTGTCTATTGCTGGTGTGTATTTCACATTACAAGGGCAACTGGCGCAATTACAGCTTGATGTGATACGAATGCAAGATAGTTCATCTATGAACACAGAATTTCGTATTAAGTGGCCTAGAGGCGAATTGGGTGCCTTACCAGATGATGCAGTACAAGATCTGAATATCGAATACCTACAAAAAGAGATAGCAATATTAAAAGAAGATATCGCTGAACTTGAAGAAGAAGTTGATGACCTGAAGGTAAAAGGCTCAGATTTAATTCGATAGAAAGATGTAGTATGAGCGTTCGTGTCTTTTCAATGTTTAGTGGAATTGGTGGATTTGAGTTAGGAATAGAACAATCAGATATCAATACAGAACTTGTTGGTTATGCAGAGATAGACAAATATGCAATATCAATATTTGAGAAACAGTTTACAGGAGTAACAAACTATGGCGATGCAACTGCCATTACAGCTAGAAACCTCCCTGACTTTGACCTCTTGGTTGGAGGATTTCCGTGTCAAGCATTCAGCATTGCAGGTAAACAGCAAGGATTCAACGACACACGAGGAACACTCTTTTTTGATATCGCACGGATTTGTGCAGAAAAAAGACCCAGATATTTGGTACTCGAAAATGTTAAAGGTTTACTTAGTCATGACGGCGGACAAACTTTCCAGACAATACTTAGGGTTCTCGCCGACTTGGGGTACAGAGTTGAATGGCAGGTACTTAACAGCAAAAACTTCGGAGTTCCCCAAAACAGGGAACGAGTGTTTATTGTCGGA
>CAYMPA010000248.1:0-2779 GCA_964392105.1 uncultured Enterobacteriaceae bacterium | reverse complement strand
ATGCAAATATTGCCTTTGCCTATTAAATAAATTGACAGTTGCCTTTAACAGGCATCCTGACATCCTTTTATCCATAACTTATTCTGATTAAATACACGCACGATAAACGAGTTTTTTGATTTTAATTTAGCTTTAATCTGTCTGGCTGTGTAGATGCTTGGATTAACTGGCCGACCGAGTAATTGTTCAATTCCTATCAATTTATTCATCACGTCACCAAAGGTTAATGCGTCAGTCACAACCATTAAATCAATATCACTACTGGCGTTATCTTCTCCTTTCGCAACAGAACCATACACGAATGCATAGTCTATTTTTTTTCTAATGGTAATAGCGCATGATGAAGAACATCAACAATACCGAATGTTTTTCGAACAATACCCGAGAGTTCTTCATAAATAGGGCATTCCTTATTAGCCTGATAATGGTGTTGATTCCCAATCTTGGTCAAAGTCAGGAGCCCAGCAGAAACCATGCGATCCAGCTCTCGCTTTATAGTCGCCACCCCCATTCCTGTTAAACGCAGTATTTCCTTGGTATAAAAGCTTTTCTCTACTTGCGTATACAATAAGCCCAACACGTTCTGTTGAGTGGTTGTGAATAGGGCATCACCTAACTGGCTCATTATTCTAATATACTATAGTTCATAATTTATGAACTATAGTTCATGAATTATGAACTATCAACTGCCAGACAGATCAAAATTTATGACCTACCGCCTCTTGCACCGGTGCACTGATATACGATTAAGGAGATACTGGGCCAAGGGGGGCTTTGGTATTACCTATCTCACGTTCTTTTTGTATTTTACTTAGATTGATTCTTTTCAAGTACTTTGACCCCTTGATTTCCTTGATTTCCTTGATTTCCTTGATTTCCTTGATTTCCTTGATTTCCAAAGATGGTCTATTATTAAGTGATGAGTTTGACCTAATAAAAACAATAGGGTTGAAATGAAACCTAGTATCTACCTGCTGCTCGCCGCAATAATGGCAAGCATTATCTTCGCCGCAGATTTATATATTCCTCTAGGTGTGGCCTTTGGTGTGACTTACATCATTGTCATTCTTATCACACTACAAACACCATACCGTCATGCTGTCATTATGGCCGCCGTTATTACTACCGTGTTGGTATTACTGGGACTTGTCTTCTCGCCAGAAGGTGGTGAGGCATGGAAATCCTATTTCAATCGTGCTATCGCCATTTTTTCTATCTGGCTTATTGTATTGCAAGGTCTGATCAATAAAGAGTTCAATAATCAATTAAATCAGAAGAACGAAACGCTGAAAATGATTTCACTCACTGATGCACTAACGGGAATCAACAATAGAAGATTTTTTGATGCATTTATTGATAGAGAATGGATGCGTGCAATCAGAAACAAATCATTTATATCCGTTGTTCTTATTGATATTGATTATTTTAAATTATATAACGATAACTACGGTCACCTTGAGGGTGACGAAACTTTGAAAAAGGTTGCAAAAAAACTCAAAAGCATGGTTTACCGCCCAGGTGATCAAGTCGCCCGATACGGTGGTGAGGAGTTTGCTCTTGTTCTTACTGATACTGAAGAAGCAAAACATGTAGCAAATAGATGTCGAAAGTCGATTATGGATATACAGATTCCACATGAATGTTCAGGTGTCGCAGATGTAGTAACAATCAGTGTTGGTTTTTGCTCAGTTATTCCTGGAAAAGGAAATGTCCCGAGTTTGGTTATTGATGCTGCCGATAAAGCCCTTTATAAAGCTAAAGAAGATGGTAGAAACAGGGTAGAACAAATTAGGCTCCACTCGTAACTCGTAACAACTAAACCTACCCCACTTATTTACTTATTATTCCTTTATCGCTTATCGGATTGACGATGGTAAGCAACAGATAATACTGCAGCAATACCCACCGCAGAGATGATGGCAAGTAATGCAAAGAAATGTTGATGTCCGGTAATCCCCGGTGAAGCATCCAGTAACCGACCAGCTATCGCCGCGAAAAAGATATCCGGTGTAAACCCGGCAAGTGAAACAAGACCGACTGTTGTACCCGTCAGGTTTCGTTTGATGCCGGTCTCTTCGAGCAAGGCAAAATAAACACCACGTATCCCAAATACCGCCATGAAAGTAATAATCAGGTTGGCGTAAATAATATTCACTAATTGCGGCGTGGGTGATTGAAAGGCCAACATAGTGTAACAGAGTAACAACAGGACAAAGGCAATACTGATCACTCTGTTTGTCGTAAAGCGATCTGCAATTATGCCGGCAGTAATCGCAGAGACGGGTCTTAAGTAAGCAGCGATAGAGGTAAAGCGTGCTGACTCAATCTCATCCATGCCCAATACATCAAACGCATAAAGACCATAATTATCCAGCCCCTTGTAACCGCAGTAGGCACAGATCACGATAACCGATTGCAACCAGACAACCCGTTGCCCAAGTACCTGTTTCATCCCGGCAAACAAATGCTGTTTTGTCGCAGATGAATTGTTTTGTGAGTCTGGAATAAAGAACCAGATAAGTATGCCAGTGGCAAAAGTCAGTACGGTATAAAGCAATATGACCTGTTGTAATGCATGCTGCCTTTGTAATGCAGTTATAGAATCTGTTTCATCCGGCATGGCCAGACTGAAAAACAGCACGGCAAGACTGGCAACAGCCGCAGCAACAAGGCCACGACCACCATCAAGTAACCCAAACGCACGTCCTTGCGACAGGTGCCCACCCCATTCGCGTGTCGCCCGGATCAGGGCGCACCAGAATAAAAAGATCGTTGTAAT
>CAYMPA010000247.1:0-2786 GCA_964392105.1 uncultured Enterobacteriaceae bacterium | reverse complement strand
CTACTTGATAAAGCTGTAACTACTTCGACAATGGATATTGAACGAAATTTCATGTCCCGAGTTAGGCTGGCATTGGGAATTACGGAAAAAGCTATAAATAAAAACTGTATCGCCAGAATAGGAACCACCTTTGTTAACTTTGGCTCATCAAAATAATTAGCAATTATCGGTGATCCTGCTAACAATAAAATAAAAAGGAAACCGTTTAGTAACAGAACCAATCCAAATACTTGTTTCAATTGTTTTTCTGTAAGTTCTTTCTTTTGAACTATCGCAGCTCCAAGACCTAATTCATTTATCATCTGGCAAAACGAAATGAAGATTATAGCCATTGCCATCAAGCCGTAATCATCGGGACTTAAAAGACGCATTACAACAATAGTGCTTGCCCAACTAATCAATTGAGTGCTTAATTTAGCCATGGCAATCCATCGTAATCCTGATAATACTTTAGCTCTTAAACTCATACCTAAACGCGAACCTAATTTCTTAGAAAGTTGTTTTATTACTCTAAAATCACTTCGATATGATAATACAATATCTTTGGATTTTTCCAAGGCATATCTTTATTAAGCCTTATCCCGCTTTGTCTTTTGGACTATTTCTCTAATAAACTTGACATATCCATCGGCAATTCGTTCGAAGCTGAATTCTTCCCTTTCCTCCAATTTCAATGCTGGGAGACAATTGTTTTTCCATCGTTTGTGGATATCCTTCAATACTTGAATCAGGCCCATTTTATCATTAGTAGCAACCGTCCAGGCCCATTCTTTATCTTTCAATAACATCATGGTAGAATCATCTTTATCTGATATTGCAAGCACGGGGCGCCCTAATCCTATGTACTCATATAGCTTAGATGGAATCTGCGCGGGCTGCCCTATTGCCATAAGGAGACAAATATCTGATCCGTTTATCTCTCTAACACAGTAATCATGTTTTTGAAATCCATGAAATGTAACCTTGAACTTTTTTTCCATAGTATTGATTTCAGACTGAGAGATTTCGCCGATAAATTGAAAATGAAAATCTTTGGCCATATTTTCATCCAGTGTTTCCGCTGCCTCAGTGATTATTTTAGCAGAGCGACCATGATAGGTACTCCCAACATGCGTAATTGTTAACTTGTTGTTTTGCTTAGGCTCGCTATAATAGCGCTCCAAAACAGGATCATAACCATGAGGAATATATCTCACAGGTATAGAATTATCATGTAACTGTTCGACATGCAATTTACAAGCTGGGTTGGTGACGCATACGATCCCATTCGCTCTCGAATAACTCGCATTGGCGAGATATTTATCAATACGGCGTATTACCGGATGTGTAATAAAATTCAGGCGAAAAAGATTCCCTACCCAGGGATCGCGGTCATCGAGAATCACGGGAACTTTCAGTAGTCTCCCTATAATTATCGCGGCTATGTGTGAGGACCATGGAGGGGCAGTCGAAATAACGAAATCATATTTATGGCGCCGCCATAGCGCTTTCCAAATCACCGGTATAATCAAACCGGAGTGCAGGTCTGGTAATTGCTCAACACTGAGAATGAGTGATCGGATGCCATTATGTTTGATCTTAGATGTTTTTAAGAATTTGTTGCTGTCTAACGGTACACGCGATTTTACTGTAAAAAAAGAACTGCCAGTATTAATTTTTGATTTCTGTCTCCAAAGCCAATTTAAGGATGAAATATACGGGGAAAACGATTTTACTTCAAATAAATCAGAGTCAGTATTAGCGCCAGATACTTGATAGGCTATTAAGTCGATGTTAAATCCTCTATTTCTAAAGATTGGCACTAAACTCCGAAATCTCCTAGAGCCAACCGTTGTTTGATCCAAATGATGAAAACTTAAGCAGAGCCCATTAAGCTTTCCAGTACATTCTTCAGATGATAAAGACAAAATCGCCCTTTTTTCTGAAATAGTGGTCTTGGTGAGCGACATTAACATTTATTATGATGTACATCCATAATCTCACTTATAACTCACTTTAAATATCTGCAAAAAATAAAACACCATCATCCAACATTTTTCTTGTGGTTGAAATCATATCTTCCGCGGAAACGAGTTCCATATTAATCCTACCTATTTTCCTGTGCTTTATAGCTTTATGCTTACGTAAATAACCCCCCAGAATATCTGGCCTTCTGGTTTTTGATGCTCTTTCACTGAATACATACGTTTTCATTGCAATTTCTTTTCCGTCATAATCTATCATTCGGGCGGAAATTGGTTCTTCAGAATATAAAGAGAATGGCAATTTATCCTTAATAATATCTTCCAGATAATGAAAAAAAGTCGTGCCATTAATGGGGACATCAAAACGCAATATTTTGCCTCTTAGAGATTGAAACTTGTCAAAAGGAGTATCTTTTCCGCAGGCATATAAACATTTTTCATGGTCCTCGACAAGCCATTCAGCATCTTTGCCGTAAGCCAGTACCGGATGGGTAGAGTGCAAACTTCGCAAAACCCCTTTTTTTCTTCTAAATATCTCAGATATTATCCCCATTTTTGAAAACGTTTTTCGAACATTGAATACCGGATTTTTCCTCAAGTATTCAAGTGACGAACATGTGTAGGGCATGGACACCATTAACAGGTTCCCATCATTGCCTAATACCTCTATCAGACAATTTATGATATCCTGAGGTTTTCCTTTAAAGCCATTAAAATTACTAAAAGAACTATGAAGCATAATTGTGTCGCCAGTCTTGATGCCTAATTGGATAATAGCCTCTTTCAACTGCAAAATGTCATATGAGAAAAACAAATCAGTGA
>CAYMPA010000246.1:0-2840 GCA_964392105.1 uncultured Enterobacteriaceae bacterium | reverse complement strand
CTTCAAGTGCGTGGCTGACTTCTTTTAATGAATAGTCTTTTAATACTGCCCACCAGATTCGCCAGACATTTGTTGATAATGGTTTCATGTTATATAACTCAATAACTGTATTCATCATTGTTACGAATTGTTTTTTTTCACTGTCTTTCATATCAATCACCTATTAATTTAATACTTTCGTTCAAGAATTGTTCAGATCCATCTTGATCTGTATGTGTATATTCGTCCTCCCATCTATCATTCCGTAAATATGTAGTCGGGTGCGGTATATATCCTTTATGCCACAGTGCATCGCAATGTTTGCGATTCTTTACGTCGTTGATTATTGTATCCGCAATAGATCCTAGTTTCTGCCTGTTCCAGATCTGTTGCGCCTTCTTTTTGTCCCGATGAACTGGGTACAATTTCCAGAATTCTGCAAACCTGTTATCAGCGGCATGAATGATTGATTGCCTTGTTTTTTCTGTGGTGTAATTTTGATTGTTGCTGTCCTGATTCGCTGTAGTACTATATGAAGTACTCTTTGAAGTACTCATTGAAGTACTAGGGTAAACCTCCTTTACCACCTTTTTGCTGTTAGGTTTACCACCTTCGCGATTAGGTTTACCACCTTCTGTCGTTAGGTTTACCACCTTTTTTACTGAAGCTGGTAAAGCAGTTTTACCACCTTCAGGATGTAATGATCCGATTTTGTACTCATTTGATCGCCATTTTTGCCCGCTGAATCCGTGTATTCCTGATTGAATCCAGCCTAATTTTTTCGCTAATTTCAGATGATTAATGACCGTCGGTTTACTAAGACTTGTCTCATGCATTAATCGTTCAATTGATGGGAAACAACTACCTCCGACGTCGTTCATGTGACATGCCAGAGTTAATAGAACAAGTTTTGTTGTTGCTGGCAGATCAGATTCTAATACGCCGTGTCGCCATGTGAATAATGTTTTCATTTTGATTTGTACCCTGTTTCTTCTATGAACAATTCAAGATCATTAAACTTTGTGATCATGTCGCTGATTTCAGCCATTCCAATTATCACTTCTCTTGCTATTATTCTTAGTTTAGCGTGTGACATTGATACGTTGCCGTTCACTACTTCTATATCGCCTGAATTTATTAATTCAACAAGATACCAATACAGGCCATAGCCTTTTATCCCATAAAGATATACCATATTTGAGATCCGATCATTCTTGTTTGCATCGCTATTATGTTTAAACCATTTCATTTGTCTACCCCTGATGTGAATGTATCTGTATTGAATGGCGATAGATCAGGGTAGGCGGCCCATTTTGCGATGATGTAAATACTTTTCCAATCGTGATTCTTTAATAATCTATAAAATAGATTTACCGTATCATTCTGATATAAGAAATAATTGGCTTTGATTTGGCGGTAGAACATATTGCATACTCTCAAGCATCTTTTTTCTGTCGTTAGCTGGTGCGTTCTCATATATGCTATGACCAAAGCCGGATAAACAATATCCATTTTAGTTGGAGCTTCTTTTATATCTAAGAGCATTTCCTTTTCTAACGCTTCCATATTCTTCATTTCTGAATATTTCATGCATTCCATATGGTTCATCCAGTGCATTTTATTTAATCTCCGATTAGTACGCGAAAAAAGACCCGGCCCGAAGGCCGGGTTCAATACCACACAGGAGGAGTGCCAGATTTAGGCTCTGACGGGCCTGATCTTTCATGGTTCTACCCGTTCCTCGATCAGTCGAGCAAATTCTGGCCGCATTTCCAGAAGTTCATACTTCCGGAGTGCTGGCAGGTACTCAGGCCAGTGGTAGATTGTTGACCGCTTGAGTCCCCACCACTTTGCAAGCTGGTTCCTGTTTTTTAGATGCAATTCTTTGATTACATCATCAACTCTTATTGATTTTACGATTTTCATACGTGAATGATACCACAAATAATTGGACAAGTGTGGATTAATTTCGAGTTTATTTGTATATTGCTATATACATCTGTATAGCAATGCGGTATGATAGCAATACCACAAACACAAACAGGAGTAAATAAAATGAAGTTTCAATCTTTCGGGATTAATCACACGCTTATCGAGACCTCCGCAGGCCGCTATCTGCAATCAACAGAATCACCATCAATCATCGCTGCATTGATGAACGATGGTGAACGACTGCTTTCTGAGGTATGGGATAGATCTGGCACAACAATAGATCACGTCGATGCATTTTTCGGAGAGAGTGTTAAAAACCACCTTGATAATTACATCGTACTTTATGAGGGTGATCTGATGATTGATCTTGATGGGATGTTCTGATTCCATCACCACTACCACCGGGCACCAGCGCATCGGTGCCCGGTATTAACCACCACACGCAGGAGCAAGACAATGGAAAATCTGGTAAAAGAGGCATATCGTAAGATCGCACCTTACGCCAATGCGCGTGACAAGACACTGCACGTTCGCGTAGTGTCCAGTGTAAAGGACGCTAGGGTCAAGGACAATGGTAAAGAAGTAACCATCTATGTCCCTACGTTCTGGCACGAAACTGTATACCAGAACGAAATTTCCCATGTCGAGTGGAATTTCGTCCTTTCGGCGCATGAGGTATTCGAAAACGAGGATTTCGCGGTGTACAAAGCATCGTGGATCCACGAGGGAGTTGGTGCCAAGGTAAAACACGGCTACATTGCGGTGACCGAGGGAGCCACCTGCTCCGGTTCAACTCCGGAGGGAGCAATGGCACAAGCCATTGCAGATGCCAAAGTGCTTCTGGGACAATAACAGCCAGACCCTGATACAGTTAAACCTGTGTCGGGGTTTCTTTTTTTCACCACCACAAACTGGAGATTTTCTGATGA
>CAYMPA010000245.1:0-2851 GCA_964392105.1 uncultured Enterobacteriaceae bacterium | reverse complement strand
ATATGTTTGAACAAGCCAAGAAACATGCGCCTTGTATTATCTTTATCGACGAAATTGATGCCGTTGGACGACATCGTGGTGCTGGCCTTGGTGGCGGTCACGATGAACGTGAGCAAACATTAAACCAGTTGTTGGTTGAGATGGATGGTTTTGAGGGTAATGAAGGTGTTATTGTCATTGCTGCTACCAACCGTCCTGATGTATTAGATCCGGCATTATTAAGACCAGGCCGTTTTGATCGACAGGTTGTTGTACCATTACCTGATATTCGTGGCCGAGAACAAATCCTAAAGGTTCACATGCGCAAGGTTGCTTTAGGTGATGATGTAAAAGCAAACATCATTGCTCGTGGTACTCCAGGTTTTTCCGGTGCTGATTTATCCAACCTTGTTAATGAGGCTGCATTATTTGCAGCTCGTGCCAATAAAAAACTGGTTGATATGGAAGAGTTTGAACGGGCCAAAGACAAGATCATGATGGGTGCAGAACGTCGATCGATGGTCATGAGTGAGGAAGAGAAAAAACTTACCGCCTATCATGAAGCAGGTCATGCCATTGTGGGTCGTTTAATGCCATCACATGATCCTGTGTACAAGGTAACGATTATTCCACGCGGACGTGCGTTGGGTGTAACCATGTTCTTACCGGAAGAAGATCGCCTGAGTTATTCCAAACAGTTACTTGAAAGCCAGCTTTCAAGTTTATTTGGTGGTCGTATTGCAGAAAAATTGATCTTTGGTGCGGATAAAGTTACGACAGGTGCAAGTAATGACATTGAACGTGCAACACAGTTGGCGCGTAATATGGTGACCAAATGGGGCCTGTCAGAGAAGCTTGGTCCATTGACCTATAGTGAAGAGGATGGCGAAGTCTTTCTGGGCCGTTCAGTAACCCAACATAAGGCTATCTCTGATGAAACCGCTCATACTATTGATGAAGAGATCCGTTGCATCATTGACAGGAATTATGAACGTTCAGAAAAAATACTAAAAGAGAATATCGATATACTTCATCTGATGGCTGAAGCCTTAATCAAATATGAGACCATCGATTCAGATCAAATCGATGACATTATGGAAGGCAAGGTGCCAAGGCCGCCATCAAACTGGGATGATAATGATGATGATGGTTCTTCTGCAAAAAAAAAGAGAAAGACCAAAGCGAAATCATCAAAAGAAGAAGATGCGCCGTCAGGTGAGCCACCAGCTAAACCAGCCTAAGTACATTTCTAAAAATGTGCTTTTCACCCCTCAAGGGGGTACGAGGTCCATGTAGTCGTGCGCGTGTATATCGAATTTCTTGCTCTTATGTACAGAGATGTACTGTCAGGATTTATGTTCCTGACAAATCTTAAGTACCTGCATCCATGCAGGCAATGCCGGTTTCGCCTAAAGCGCCTACTTTTGGTGCAGGAGAAAAAACCGGCCATAAATAAATCACTATTTTTAGAAGCATACTTAAATTTTTATTTAGTACTTCACAGCCCTGTTATTTATCCGCACAATAGTGTTATCCGCAATCTAAATCAGAAAGTAAATAATTATTAAAACTAACAACAGAAAATATTTTGGGACTGATGGTATTCGCGGCATTGTCGGCGAGGGCGCTATTAACCCTGATTTTATTATGAAGCTTGGTTGGGCGGCAGGACGCGTGCTTGCAAAAAAAGGAAATGGCCCTGTCCTGGTTGGTAAAGACACACGGATATCAGGTTATATGTTTGAGTCAGCACTTGAAGCAGGTTTATCATCAGCAGGTGTTGATATTCGTTTACTGGGTCCAATGCCAACCCCGGGGATTGCCTACCTTACTAAAAGCACACGAGCTCAAGCGGGTATTGTGATCAGTGCGTCTCATAATCCGTTCTATGATAATGGCATTAAATTTTTTTCCAGTGACGGCACTAAATTGGCCGATTCCGTTGAGCATGAAATTGAATATGAATTAAACCTGCCAATGCAATCCGTTCATTCACGTCATCTTGGCAAGGCGCGACGCATTACAGACGCACCGAGACGTTATATCGAATTTTGTAAATCAAAAGTAGAAAACAATGTTGACTTTAATGGCCTTAGAATTGTTGTTGATTGCGCCAATGGCGCTACCTATCACATAGCACCCAGAGTTTTTGAAGAATTAGGTGCAGAGGTTATATCGCACGCAACATCTCCAGATGGTTTAAATATTAATGATGAATGCGGCGCGACATCTCCTGAAGGTTTACAAGAGCTAGTGAAAGAGTCACGCGCTGATGTGGGAATTGCACTGGATGGTGATGGTGATCGATTGATCATGGCAGACCATCAAGGAAATGTGAGCGACGGTGATGATATTCTTTATATTATTGCGCAGTTACAAATGAATAAATTAAATGGTGCTGTTGTTGGTACTGTCATGAGTAATCTTGGACTGGAACATGCAATAAATGAATTGCAGTTGAATTTTTTGCGAGCATCGGTTGGTGATCGTTATGTCATGGAATTATTGCTAAAAGAAAAACTGGTATTAGGCGGAGAAACGTCTGGTCATATTATTAATCTTGATCTCACTACAACAGGTGATGGCATCATCGCAGCATTACAAGTATTAGAGGCAATGTCGGTAACAGGGAAGAAACTGTCAGAGTTAGTTGCCGGTATAACAAAGTATCCGCAATTGATGCGAAATATCAGACTCCAGGAACAAATTGATATCACCGAGATTGATGATATAAATGATGCTATCAAGGATGCAGAAAATGCTCTTGGCAATTCTGGTCGTGTTGTATTAAGACCCTCCGGCACAGAACCTTTGGTTAGAGTCATGGTTGAAGGTGAAAATGAACAACAGGTAGAAACACTTGTTGATAAAC
>CAYMPA010000244.1:0-2873 GCA_964392105.1 uncultured Enterobacteriaceae bacterium | reverse complement strand
ATGTCAAACGGGGATTGATAAAACATACCTCATATGAAGTACTATAGAAGGATATAAATATTATCTTTTTTCAAATAATAGAGTCAATGTCGAATGATTTTAGTTATGTCCGCATTCTGTGATTAGTTTTGATGTATGTGTTGCATCGACCGATTGAAGTGGCAAGCGAAAGCAATGGGATGGACTCCTCCTCCTTTAATCGGCATCTAGGTGCCAAACTGGGAGTGTTACTTACCAATTAATAAATAGAAGGAGCCCATCATGGTTAAACTTAGTCGAGTAGGTGTTTGATTTGGCAAAGAATATTTTCCAATTACACGGCGTTGATCGAACAGAAACATCAACCTGGTGCCGTCGCTTGAAACGAGACAACTGGATCAAGGTATTACTCAACAAGGTTGAACCGGGCTGTGTGATTGGTATGGCACCGTAAATTATTCATAAGGAATGGCACATTGAAGCGTGTACCGGTGCACATCATTGGGCACGACTACTTCAAGCTAAAGGATTTCATGTGAAGTTAATTGCGCCGCAGTTTGTAACACCGTATGTGAAGAGTAATAAGAACGATGCCAATGATGCCGAGGCTATCTGTGAAGCCATGGGACGACCGGGTATGCGATTTGTGACGATCAAAACGGTCGAACAACACGACTGCATGGATGCAGGAGGTAGAGCAACGCCGGGAGCAGTTGCCGAGGAGATACAAGCGGTGCACCGCATTCGTTCAGAATTAGTGGGACAACGCACCGCCAAAGACAACCAAATCAGAGGACTGGTTGCGGAGTATGGTTTAGTTGTCCCACAGCAAATGAATCATTTACGTACAGCATTACCTGAATGGCTTGAGGATGCTGAAAATGGATTGAGTGACCGGTTCCGACGATTGTTGAATAGTCTCTGGGGTGATTTCAAGCGACTGGACCAACGCGTGACCGAAATGGATAGCGAGATTGCGTTGATTGCACAGCATGATCCTGTTGTAAAAACGCCTGCAACAATTACGCGGTGTTGGGCCGATGGTCGCAACGGCGTTGCTTGCCGCTGTCGGTGACGGGAAACAGTTTTCTAATGGGCGACAAATGGCAGCGTCAATGGGACTTACCCCCAGGCAACACAGTTCGGGTGGAAAAGACCGTTTACTTGGCATTAGTAAACGCGGCGATGCTTATCTTCGTAGTTTATTGATCCATGGTGCACGCTCTGCTATTTACGCTGCGAGAGGAAAAAAAGATCGCCTGAGTCAGTGGATTATTAGTATCGCGTCACGTCGACACCCTAATGTTGCAGCGGCGGCATTAGCCAACAAGACGGCACGAATGGCCTGGGCGATGCTACGTCATGAGATGGATTATCATCTGGAACTGGCAGCCGCTTGATAGCTTAAGTCGATATAAGATCAACCAATAGGAGTAACTCAGCTACGATTGCAAAGTAAGCCGCATGATGGTGAACAGGTCAAACCCCGTGAATGTACAGGTACACAAAGTACGAGAAAGCAATTGGGAGTCAACGCGCGAATAACCCATTATGGCCCTGCATCAAAACAGTGATGCTTTATTTGAGGCCGGATATACGTGAGCAGTCGTACCCACTCACTATAAAAACGGCGTGCTTGCAGTTGAGGAGGAGTCCATATACGGACGTTTATCAATATCTAATGAACCGGCACACTATAGACACTAGCTACGAATAGCCGAAGTTGGTCTTATCCAACTTAATTTCGATTCAAAATCTCTCTGTACAACCTGAAATTATTCCTCTACCTGTTAGAATATTGCGCTTATTCAAACAAAAACGTATTAAATATAAAAATGGATAAAAAAAGACACAGAATACAATTCCCTAAAACTGATGTTAATAAACTGAGCCAATCAGAAACATATTTTTACCTTATCGAAAATAATGGTAAAAAAACAAAAATAAAATTCCATGATTATGACAAGATATATAACATTCCAGGCTTATATGAACAGCTATTTTATGATCGTCTTAAATGCACATCTCACGTTAAAGTAACCGATATACTTAAAAAGGCTGTCGATCAATCAAATGAAGATTTTTATGGCCTGAGAGTATTGGATCTCGGTGCTGGCAATGGACTAGTCGGCGAAGAACTTAAAAAATATGGCATATCTAGGTTAGTAGGGGTCGATATTATTCCTGAAGCTAAAGAGGCAATGGAAAGAGACAGACCACAATACTATGACGCCTACTATATTACCGATTTTTGTTCCATAGACTCCAAGATGCATGATGAGTTTGAATCATGGTCATTTGATTGTCTTACAACTGTGGCTGCTTTGGGATTTGGTGATATTCCACCCAAGGCCTTTATGAATGCGTTTAACATAATCAGTCAAGAGGGTTGGATTGGTTTTAATATCAAGGAATCCTTTCTGGATGAAAGGGATCAAAGTGGTTTTTCAAGAATGATACGAGACCTCATATTATCTAAGTATCTTGATATCTACCATCTGGAACGATATCGGCACCGGTTATCAATAGATGGAGAACCTCTTTATTATTATGCTATTGCAGGCAAGAAAAAAGCAGATATTCCTGATGAGTACTTTGAAAAATATCTGGATAACGAATAGGTGTATATCGATAAAAATCACAAATATCTTCCTTAATCTAATAACATAGATACAGGATGTTCAGACATGTACCAATAATTCCGTTTTAACATTTGAATAAAGATGTTTAGGAGTTAAGTATTAAATACCTAACATATGACCAAATAAGGCTAGTTATTGATTGTTGGCTTTGGCTGGACTTGAACCAGCGACATTAGCATTATGAGCTTGAACTGAACTATTTCACTACTAACTAAAACAGTCACTTACGGTACACGTCCTGTACCAAAACCC
>CAYMPA010000243.1:0-2878 GCA_964392105.1 uncultured Enterobacteriaceae bacterium | reverse complement strand
CCGGTAAGCGTGCTCAGCCGAGGGCGTGTCGCAAACACCTCTCAAGGGTTCTTTTCAATACCCCCTTGAGGGGTGCACCCTCCGGGCATAAAGGTACCGAGGTCCTTGTGCGAATTGCGCTAATGATTTTGAATACTCTGGCAAATCATAACGGGCGATGAAACTAATAAATATTGGAAAGATTTGCTACATTTGTAGTAATGAATCAGTAAAGAATAATTTATATCTGCCAAGATCAGATTAATCAGTGATGCTCATGCTACTCCAGCCCCATATAATTGCTTCGTCGATAGACCGTGTGCGCAAGTGATTTAGCCAGTGTAGCTGCCTCTTGTTCCATAACGGTGGTAATGGTTCGTGTGAAAGCATCCCGGGCCAGGGTGAGCAGACGGGGGATGCGTACCGAGCGACTTAACATACGAGTTTCCATGGCATAGAACCTGAGTATGTTATGCAGCAGGTCCCGGAACTGCACCTCGTTATAAAGTTCATCCACTGCTGCGCGAAACGAACTCGCGTCTTGCCATTGGGTAAGGATGCGGTAACTTATTTGCAGCAACAGTTCAATACGCTGTTGCCGATAATGTTCAATGTCCTGATACTGGATCTGGATGTCGAAAGGAAACACGGCTGCATCGCGCACAAAGGTTTGATCGATTTCTCGCGCTTCCTGCAACAGGGCGGCCACATGAGCAGGGGCAGGCCTGGTTCCGGATTGATACACCTTGCCCGCCTGGGTGATGACCCGCCGGTCTTTCTCCACTTCCTTGCCGACATTGATATCCAGAAAAGACTGAAAGGGTGGTAGTACAGACCTGAACAGGGTGTAACCTTTAAGGCCTACCACGGTACGCTGGCTGAAGGCCTCCATCATAACGCGGTTCATGGCACAAAGTACGTTGACCCTGTTCATGACCCCGTCTGGTCACTATGTATCGAGAGGTTTCATTACCCGGTGATAGCCAATCATGCCGCCTAACAGGGTCTGGCTTGAAACATCCTTAAATCCCACGTCACGAAGCAAATCTGATAACTCGTCAGCGGAATAGAACATACGCAGGGCATTAATAAAATATTCCTTGCAGCCGTGTGCTGAAGCTGAGCTGCGAAATAGCAGGGCGGTAAAGTTCAGACAAAAACGCAAGTAGGCATAATAACTCCACTCCACGATTTTGTTGGCTGGGCGCAACATATCACAGTGATAGAAATGCCCGCCCGGTTTCAGCACCCGCCGGATTTCACGGCAGACATCCATGATGCGTAAATGCCGCGAGGCATACTGCATAGTGACTACATCGAAATGATTGTCGGGGAAGGGCAGGATATGTACATCACCGATGGTGCTGTCGATATGCATGCCAAGCTTGCTTGCCGATTCTTGCCCCACCTTCTGCATGGCTTTGCTGCGATCCATGGCGTGGACCTGTAGGCGCGGTTGTTTTTTCAAGAGTGCGATACCAATGGCGTTAGTTCCGGCGCAGACATCCAGTACTTTCTGTCCACTTTTCACGTCTATTGTGGAGATAAAGTGTTTACGAAGCCAGTTCCAGAGTCCGAGGCTGGCCACATGATTGGCACGGTCATAATAACTGGCGACATCAGCAAAGACATCATCCAGGTCTTCCACCCAAACCTGCTTGAATTGCTGCTCCCGATTGTCCTCCCTTATTGAAAACGGGACCGCACGTTCACCGTTGGCCATATTTCCTCCTTATTGTAGTATTTTGTGTTTATATAAATTTGACAGTGATTGCGCTACTTTAATGCAAATTAGTACGGATAGCAGCATTCGTGTGTACCCTCAACCTGCGATCAACCGGTCTGCAGGGCTGATGAGAAAACCGGGAACAGATCAAAGTCTACTCTAATATTAGAAATAATTGTGAGCTGACCATACTATGTAATCTTGTTAATTAAGTATGCGAAATTAACAGAAAGTTACTTGTCATAAGACAAAATAAATTTAAAAATGAAGTTATAAAACAAAAAAATACTCCAAACATTAAATTTAACTGCATTTTTTTTCATTTGTTTGCCTATTCACTGCTACATTTATATTAATGGATCGGCAGAGAATGTTTTATGTCTGTTAAAATTGGTTTAATCAGTGATGTTCATGCTACTCCAGACCCTGTCAAAGAAGCCTTGTCTGTTTTTCAGGATGAACATGTTGAATTCAGTATATGTGCAGGTGATATTGCTGGCTATGGCAATGAGTTAGGTCAAACCCTGCAATTACTCGTTGATAGTGAATGTCAAATGATTTTAGGTAACCACGATGTCTGGTTTCTTGATTCTGTTACAACTAAAGAAAATAAGTGGATAGCAGACTTATACAACAGCACCCCGTTCACTCTTGATTTTCTTATAGAGGGTAAAAAGATATATGTGGTTCATGCCAGTCCACCATCATCTCTAAAGAATGGAATTAAATTATTGGATAAAGAGGGCAAGCTGTTATTGGATCAAAAAGATCAATGGCAAACTAATATTGAACAATATGGGTATGATGTAATAATTGTTGGACATACGCACCAGGTCTTTGCAGAACAGCTGGGAAGAACACTGCTTATAAACCCGGGTAGTACGGTTTATAATCATACATGTGCCATACTAACCTTACCTGAAATGGACGTTCAAATTTTCCCTCTCTCAAATCAAGAACCTGTTTTGACATGGAATTGGGGGATGAATCAAATTAACGTATAACGGTTAATTTTTTAAGATTTATAGTTTCGTTTTTTACTGAAGCTTTCGCTTTCCACGGCGAGTCACTTTTGCAGATGCAAAAGTAACCAAAAAATCTTTTCCCGAATGTCATGGCCTACGGCTCCCTTCGTCAGTAATCAGTTATTACGGGTCGCGCAGACACAACATC
>CAYMPA010000242.1:0-2883 GCA_964392105.1 uncultured Enterobacteriaceae bacterium | reverse complement strand
AAGGTCATTTCATTAATCTGTGTCGCTGCCTGAAACATACTGATCAAAACACCAACGATTAATGCCGGTACTAACAACGTTAAAAGAAGTATCGTTAGATAAAACAGTGACTCCTGGCCGATTTGAATGATTAATTCCGGAGTCATGCGAAGTAAAAGCTGCTTGCTAATGTGCCCATGATCAAGGCCCAGCCATCAACAAGGACAAACAACATCAGTTTAAATGGAAATGAAATGATCAAGGGTGACAACATCATCATACCCATCGACATCAATACACTTGCAACAACCAGATCAATTATTAAAAACGGTATAAAAATTATAAATCCAATCTGGAATGCTGTTTTTAATTCACTGGTAACAAATGCAGGGACAATCAATGAAAAAGGAATATCATCTTCAGTAGCGATATTTTCATTGCCTGATATTGATGCAAACAATTCAATATCGGTCTCCCGTGTTTGTGCCAACATGAATTCACGTATTGGTATTTCAGCCTGGGATAATGCTTCGCTGGCATTGATTTGCTCATTCAGATACGGTTGGATCGAAGCTTGATATACCTGATCAATAACCGGCGTCATGATAAATAAGCTTAAAAACAGCGCCAGGCCAATAAGGATCTGACTGCTAGGAGTTTGGGCTGTACCAAGTGCCTGACGTAATATCGCAAGTACAATGATGATCCTTGTAAAAGAAGTCATCATCAACACGGCAGCTGGTAATAATGTAAGTGCAGTCATCAAGAAAAATATCTTGATACTTAAGGTATAAGTTTGACCACCATCCTGGTTATCAACAACACTCAATACATCCAGGCCCGGTTGGGCATGTGCCAGACAGGGTAAAAGTAATAAAACTAATAATAAATTACGCATTAGTCACTTCTACTGATTGTGATTGATTGGTTGGAGTCGGTGAATGATCGACATCCAGTGCTTGATCAGATAATTCTTCTTCAGAAGAAAGAACGGCTACTGTATCCAGTTTATTAATCCGTCCAGGTGTAATAGCAAGCAATATCTGTTTGCCTTTTAACTCAACCAACAAAAGACGTTCACGGTTACCTAAATGCAATCCATCAACTATGCGTAACTGTCCACGACCTGTCATAGAACCATTGCCAAAACGTTTAAACAGGAAAGTACTGGCTAGAAATAAGGCAATAACAAATACCAGTCCCAACATCACCTTAAAATAATCCGATGCTTCAACCGCACTTGAAGGAGTCGTGAACTGTTCAGCAGCACTTACATCGATACTAAAGATAAACAACAGTGTTATTAATAAGAAGTGTTTACCCGGACCGAACAAACTGTACCCCAGACATAAATCACTGCAATTTTTTGACACGTTCATGTGTACTCACAATATCGGTTAGGCGTATGCCATACTTTTCATTAACCACAACAACTTCACCATGCGCAACCAATGTATTGTTAACCATCACATCAAGAGGTTCCCCGGCAAGACGTTCGAGTTCAACAACTGACCCCTGGTTTAATTGCAGTAAATTTTTAATACTGATCTTGGTTTGTCCAATTTGAACAGATAAAGAGACAGGAATATCCAATATTGCTTCCAGATTTGCCGGTTCACTATTACCAGCATTATCCGCTTGTAAGTTTTGTAATGGTGCTTCCGGCAACTCGTTGTTTCCATCTGTATCAGTTGATTCTGCTGCGGACTGCTCAGACATTGCTGCTGCCCAATCGTCACTCGCATCATCTTCAGCAGTGCTAGTTTCTTCCGTCATTAGTTTGCTCCTGTAAGTATTTAATTGCGGGTGGCTCTGTATCATGACGAATCATTTCAACAACCTTCAACGCCCGGTTTCCCCTGGAAAGTCCATACTGGCCACGAAATACTGGAATACCTTCAATTTCCGCTATAACAAAATCAGGTATATCAACAGGGATTACATCGCCAACTGTTAAATTTTTAAGTTCTCGTAATGAAATTGATGTTTTAGTTAATGTGCTGGAAACCTCTACAGGTGCACTTTTAATCTCTTCTCTTAGTGAATTATTCCACCTTTGATCATGTTCAGTGGTATCGCTTTGAACACCCGCATCAAGTTGCTCTCGTAAAGGTTCGAGCATTGAATAAGGCATTGTCAGATGTATATCACCGCCACCATTGTCCAGCTCAACATGTATTGTTGATACAACAACCACTTCACTGGGAGTAACGATATTTGCAAAGTGTGGATTAACCTCTGAGCCAGCATGTTCAAATTCGACATCCATAATGGGTGCCCATGCCTCTTTAAGATCTTCAAAAATCTTATATAAGACATTTTGAATTACCTGCATTTCGGTATTGGTAAAGTCACGACCTTCTATCTTGGTGTGAAATCGTCCATCACCACCAAAGAAAGAATCAACAATGGAATAAACCAGCTTGGGATTTAATACGAACAAGGCTGTACCACGCAATGGTTTCACCTTTACCAGATTCAGGTTTGAAGGCATGAACAGACTATGTATGTATTCACCAAACTTTGTCATTTGTACACCATCAACTGAGATGGTTGGTGAACGACGAAGAAAATTAAAAAGTGTTATTCGAAAGTTTCTTGCAAAACGCTCATTGATCATCTCAAGTGTTGGCATTCGACCGCGCACAATTCGATCCTGACTACTAAAGTCATACTGTCGCGCTTCGCCATCTTCGAGACCATCATCACCCTCTGTTTCAACATCACCACCATCGACACCGGTTAACAGGGCATCAATCTCGTCTTGTGAAAGAATATCTTCAGCCATGATTTATTTTCACCTTCAACTTATTGCATAACAAAACTGGTAAAGAAAACATCTTCAACTCCTTCTTTACCCGTTTCTGCCTCAAGCACTTTCTGAATTTCTTTTAATACCTGTTT
>CAYMPA010000241.1:0-2893 GCA_964392105.1 uncultured Enterobacteriaceae bacterium | reverse complement strand
TGCACGTGCTACGAAACATACCGCAACAAATACAAACCCTACTACCAAAAAATAAAGATAAGCTAAAATAATCCAGACAACTTAATAATTAAAACGAATAAACAAACCAGCCAGGGAAAAGAAAAGATAGATTTTAATGACACCGGATCATTATCACTATCAAAATACCAGACCTTATCTGATGCCTTTTTCCATAAAACACCAAATACCACCAAACCGCTTAAACTACCCATTTTGATATAATCAAAAATATACCTGGAACCGGGATTAAATGGACTTCCTGATACTCATTGCTGGATAGTATTCGGCAAGCAGGGTTCGGTTCCAGCATCGTCCGGTTTCCCTGCGTTCCGCAACACTTGTAAACACATATCGATAGACACGAGCACGAACACTAACGGGTGGCTCATCCGGAAATGGATTGGATGCGAATATTGCCGTAACCAGTTCATTGCCTTGTAACAGTCTTATCATCATATTCCATAACCATTGCCCTCGTTCCGGTTTTCTTTGAACTGCAAACCACATCTGCCAGTCGATACGGGGTTGATGCGGCGTAACCCAACCGGGACACTTCCCCAGATCACCGGGTTTGTACTTGAACTGATATTCCTGCCATGTACTTTTATCTGCGCTGCCCTCGATCATGATTTCATAGCGGACTGTGGTCATCCTCGCGAAGGGACCATAAGGATTGACGATGCCGAACGGACTCAGAAAGCGATACGCCGTGATAGTCTTGAAATCTCTATCACCATTCATAACCCAGGCTATCTGTGCGCTACCCACATAAATGCTGGTTAAAGCCATTAACAGGGCGCAGCCCGAAGCAAATAATCCCTTTGTTGTGTATTTGGTATTCGATATCACCGATAGCATGCGTTCAGGTATCAAATGTTTAATAGCGGCATCATCAAACAGAAACAGACACATAAAGATGGTCAACAAATTAAAAAAATTATAATTACCGGTCAGTAAAATGGTTGTCTGGAAGATTAGAAAACAATAACCCGCAACATGACGAAATCGGCGTGGTGCAAATAGTAAAAACGGAACAATCAACTCAATAACCAAAGTCATCCCGGTGGCGGTCATTAACACCGCTTCCGGCAAATGGTGTGCGTACCACGCCAAGGGAGTGGGTAAAGGTTGGGTCTCGAAATGATAATTAAGTGCAGTAAGACTGTCCCAGCTTGGATCGCGGTTGACTATCTTTACTACTCCGCCAAGAAACATAAAGCGAAATACCAGCCAACGATACAACCAGACGATGATGGTTGAACCCCATGGCAGGAATATCGCCAGGAAACCGCATTCCAGTAATAAGATGTCCCACTGGAATGACATGAATAACTGGCCGCCATTGACCAGCGAAAGATACAGGACATACAGCAATACCAAACTGGTTCGTTTCAGGAAACCAGTGATGAGGCACAGCGACAGGATGATGCCTGCTATACAAATAAAGCTTATGAAACCATCAACGTGAGAAAACCAGAACAATGTTGGTAATCGTAGATATGCATCATTACTTAATTGTTCTTTAACGGCACTGAGATAGTATTCCAATGGCAACACGCCATCAGCCCCAATCAGGGCACTGGCCTGGACGGCGAATGAAACAAATGCCACAAAATAAACACACCCTAACAAGCGCAGGAATAACCAGGTTATAGTTTGATAACGGGACGGTTCAAATTGTCTTCCCCAGAACAGGTGCGTAATGAATGCCAATAAACCGCGGTATTTGGAAAAGAAGCGATAACAAAGCTCACTGAAAACACCGAAACCGGGCAGGTAACGATAAAGAAACAGCAAGATGGATTGAGGTTGAATACCCCGGTAAAGGCTATAGCTTGCCTTGGCACCTTTGGAGACCGTGCCATCCGGTTCAATCAAATGAATAGCGGCATCCAAATCTTCAACAGGAATATTCGGATAGTCATCCGCGGCTTCCTGGTACGGGAGGTACACAACCTCGTCTCCCGTCAGTTGATGCCAGTAATCAACCCATTCCCGACAGATCCCACACTCTCCATCGTATAAAAGCGTTGCCGATTTTTGATTGTTCATACTATCTCTGGCGTTAGTTTATTTAATATAATTATTAAACAGGCAATTTACAATTTCAGTATAGCGGTCTATATTCAAAAGACGATGGAAGAACAAGAACAATATATTCGAGACAATATCACCAACATTGCTGAAAGGGCCTTCCCCGATAATATCGGTAATGAGTGGATTATTCATGGCATCACGAAACACCCAAACGGAATAGAAGTTGAAGTTGAACCCAAACCAGATGATGTGGGCTATTCCCGATTTCGATTCATTATGGAATTCAAAACACCTACCGAACCCAATATCATCTATTGTTATTTTCTGGATGATACTGGTGAATGGGACCTTCTTTTTACGGGTTAATATACAATTCTTTTTCATTAAGGAATCTGATTTGCCTTATATTTTTCAGGCCTGATTGGTATTGTTATTTATTTCACCATCCGGAGTGTTAAATTGAATGAATAACAATTTCTATATACATAAATTTACTTTATTGGAGTTAGAAACATGAGTAACAATCCCACGAATACAAATGATAATGAAATGATCGAAAAGACTGTGCAGTTCTATATTGATGGCGCAATATCCGGGAGAGGTGATGACATGAAACCTGCATTCCACACAGATGCGACGATCTTTGGCTATATCGGGGATGACTTATTTGCCGGACCAATACAGAAGCTGTTTGACTGGAATGATGAAAATGGCCCCGCAACTGAACTCGAAGCAAGTATAGCCAGTATTGATATCGTTGGTACGATTGCTACTGTTCGTCTTGAACTTGATAACTGGACGGGTCATAAATTCACAGACTTATTTACACTGCTTA
>CAYMPA010000240.1:0-2905 GCA_964392105.1 uncultured Enterobacteriaceae bacterium | reverse complement strand
AATAACGGATTACTGTTACGCGCCGATATTCATCGTCTGTTTGATGATGGTTACGTGACACTTGATCCCGATTTACATTTTTTAGTAAGCGAACGAGTAAGACAGCAATTTGAAAATGGTCGCGAGTACTATCGTTATCATGGAGCAAAATTACAGAATCTGCCAGACTCGATTAATGAACTGCCTTCAAAGGATTTTATTAAATGGCATAATGAAAAGTGTTTTGAACGGATATAGAAAATCAATCGGCACAGACTATTTTGATTCACAATGAATTTAACTAATGATGGGGTAGGTAATAAGCTTTATCTCACCACCCCAAAGGTGATTATATTTGACTGGCATGCAACGTTGGTCGATACCTTTGATGCCATGTATCACGCGATTGATGATGTGCTGGGTAAGTTTGAACGCCTTGGTTTATTCAAGCGGTTGACGAAACCCGAAGACAGCAAGAACATTGAAGATAAAAAGCTGGTGGAATACGTGCAAACCTATCAAAAACTACATCCAAAAATACCTGAGGATCAAAAAATATCCCGCACTGATATTTTTGAAGTCCTGTTTGATAAAGATGAAGACGCGAAAGAGATCGCCCATTTGGAATTTAATAAATGTTACCGTCGTCACTTTAGTGAGATCCATCCGTTTGAAGAAGACACTGATAAAATGCTCATAGAACTAGGTGAGATGGGGATCAAACTGGGGGTGTTGACTAATCGTGATCGGGAATTCCTGGAGCGGGAGATCAATGTTATCCAGATGAGTGGCTGGAAACATTTATTTGATACCCTGGTTTGTGGTGATGATGTCATCAACCGCAAACCCGCACCTGATTTGATCTATAAGGCATTGGAAAACCTGGATGCAGAACCGGGGCAGGACTGCTGGTATGTCGGTGACAGCACAACGGATACCATATCGGCAAAAGAAGCCGGGGTGACGAATGTATTTTTCAATGGGGCACATTGGGATCAAGATTGGCTGGATAAGATTTTTCCAGGCACAGAAAAGCATCCGCATAAACCGGATGCTGTGGTGAATAATAACAAGGAATTATTGCAGTTGGTAAAGTTTTGCCTACATGGATAGGTAGTGGTCTGAAATGGATAGAGAGTCAGAAGATAGATAAGTCTATTATTTATGTTTTAGGAAACCATGAATACTATCATCATGAAATTGGTTTAATTGATGAGATAAAAGCCAATGCTCCAGATAATATTTATGTGCTTGATGAGGATTCTGTTGAAATTGATGATGTGCGTTTTATTAGGGGAAGCTCAGACGCATCGGTAAAATAAACTGTTTGGTGACATGAAGTCTATAAAGCTAACTACTTGGATTGCTTTTGTAACAATTTGCATCATTGTTGCGTTGATAAGATCGTTGGAATATACGAACGGGCCACTTTCTATTGCCAACATTCAATTTATAATCATATTAGGATTGGTAAATGGTTCACTGAGTGCTTTACCAATCCTGCTAACAAAACATCAAAATGGGAAATCTATATCTATCATGAGATGGTGTATTTCAATTACATTTCTATTACTTGCGGGGCTGTTTGAATATGGTTTCATTGTTATTGCATCTTCGTAAAAGGAATCAAAAGGGATCGAAATTAAAGATGCCGGAGCGATGAACCACTCCGGCATTATTTTTATGATTATATCAACCTGTGAAATAAGCCTTTAGCTTGTTTAACACGTCGTCCTTGTTGACGTCGGCGCCCATCTTCAACATGGCATCTGCGAACCGGCTGACGATGTCCGTAATTGCTTCCTGGTTGAGCTGGTTGAGGATGCCGATGCGGACCTGGACCGGTTCGGACAGTGTCGGCCAGATGCAGAAGTTTTCTGCACGGCATCCTAATACCAGTTCTTTTTCCTTGCCCGCCAAATCGCCCGGCAGATTCAGCACCACCAGGCTGGTCATATTTGAAGTAACCTCGCAGCCCAATCCTTCAACCGCTTGTCTGAGAGCCTTCTCGTGGTAAGCATAGTCCGCCGCCTTTTGGGCCCGGCCATGATTCAACAGAATACGCAGGGCTTCGTGGAAGGCGGCCACGGCATAACACGAGTGCGTGCGGTGATAGCCCGCCGGACCGCCTTCCTCGCCGTTTGTGATGCCCCAATGACGGGCTTCAAGAATCGGGTTGTGCACGTAAGTGTAGCAACCACGCTTGGATATGACGTCGATGGCCTCGTCGGTGAAGCTGACCGGTGCATAGGTCAGTGGCAGGCTGAGTACGCCCTTCTGCGGACAAGACGCCCAGATCTTAACAGCGGGATAATCGTCGATATCAAAGTCAGCAATTCCAAGGCTGGAAACCGCGTCGATGATACCCATTACGCCATGCTTCTCACAGGCGTCGTTAAAGCCCTGAATATCATTGATGCGGCCGCTGCCGGTCTCCCAATGTGCCATGCAGGCCCACATAGGTTTGCCTTTTGCCAAGGCCTCATCGACGATATCACCGGTGACGGACTGACCATGGGGAACGTCAACGATCGTGACATTGGCTGGCTGCGGATTCAGCGGGTTTGCCGCCAGATCCTCGCGAGTCGACGCCTTCATGCGGATGGCGAGACCATCGATACCACTGAAGGTCCCATTTACGAAGGCCACGACCTTGTCTCCGGGAAGGATAGGGCTGTAAGCGCAATCCAGCCCGCTGAAGCCGGTGCCACCGACACCATAGGTATAGGTATTATTTGTTCCGAATGCGGTGCGCAGCATTTCTTTAGCTTCGACCATACCCCTCAGGACATCTTGTTGCATATGATCAGCGACACCAGTTTTGCAGAATCGCTCCAGTACTCTGGGATCTGTATTACCAGGCCCTGGCCCGGCAGCTAGGGTTTGTGGAATTTCCAAAGTTGGATAAATGGTCATATTGCCTCCT
>CAYMPA010000239.1:0-2906 GCA_964392105.1 uncultured Enterobacteriaceae bacterium | reverse complement strand
GACGGAGATGATGAGAGGATTGTCTCAAATGCAGCAGGCTGTATATTAATAGTTATGTGTTAAATTTTTAATTATATAAAAGGTGAAAGATCAAATGAGAAATAAGCGCAATTGTATTTATCCTGTAAATAACTAGCTACCCATTCATAAAAGGACATAATTGTTACTGTATTGTAAAAGGAGAGAAAGAATATGGAAAAAATAAAAAAAAACAGTGGAAACTACAGAAGAGCTGGACTGATTATGACACCCTTTGTATTGCTTGGTTTGCTAATTGCTTATTTAGCAAATGCGCCCACTCTGGCATTAACTAGCATAGGAGTATTTGGTTTAGGATGTGCTTTAATTTTAATTATTTTAGGAAATCGTGGAGAAAGCAATAACACAAAAAGCAATTAGATTTATCTGGGCAACACCTAATCCGCACCATATAGAGCATACCACCTACTTTTAGATAAATAATTTCAAATGCATATTTTAGTGTTTCGAACGGTGGCTGGTACAACTTGATAAGAATGGCGATACGACGCCATATGCCAGACGTTGAGAATAAAAGATGAGAAAAGCACATAACCATTGCATTAAGCTGAACGCAAGGGCTTAGGAGTTTATAAAAATGTTAATCATAAATTCTGTCCATGCTCGTTTCAAAAAGCACAGTGCCCTACACCTTGCGTCAGCTTATGCTTATCGTTATACCTTAATGGGATTCATAAGGAAAAAATATCTCTGATTATTCTTAGTTCGATGGATTGACTAAAACTAAAATAGGAGATAGAAAATGAAATTTCTTAAAAATGTTTCAGTACCCATCGTTTTATTATTTCTAATTCTTTTTATATTCTGTAATTCGGAGACAAATAGAACCAAAAAACCATTCCGTCTTAATGAACCACGTCTTGTTCCTTTAACAGAATCACAATGGAATGAAGAACAACTGAAAGTGTTGTCGCAATATAAAAGAGAAGATGGCAGTATCCTGAACGTTCTTTCGACTCTTGGTAGACATCCAAAATTATTAGACCGGTATTCGCCCTTTATCAATTATATAATGGGAGAGCAAACACTGCCTGATCGGGATCGGGAAATACTCATTTTGCGTATTGGATGGCTTTGTAAAGCAAAATATGAATTTGGGCATCACTCTATTTTCGGGAAGAACGCTGGATTAACTGATGAAGATATTCTAAGAATTACGAAAGGAGCGGAGGCACCAGGATGGAATATCTCTGAAGCAGCGCTCATTCAGGCGACCGATGAGCTTTATAATGATGCCATTATTTCAGATGCAACCTGGAAGATTCTTTCCAAGAATTACACTGAAGAACAACTTATTGATGTGATTTTTACTGTAGGGCAATACAATATGGTTTCCTGGGCATTAAACAGCCTTGGCGTCCAATTAGAAGAAGGTGTTTCAGGTTTTCCAGAAGAATCACGAAAGTAAAAAATCAAAAAAATAACTATAATTTAAGGCAAAAAAAAACAGGTATAACCCTTCAATCAACCTGACCTGCTATTCTCGGTGGTCTTTTGGGATTTGGAGGGTGATAATAAGGTTATAATAGTTTTGAAGTTCTGTGTGTTAATTCCGCAGGTAGGTTATTTTTACCGTTATATGGGGAGAAGAGGATCACTCGCCGTGAAGACGACAATTCTTGGAATTGACCGCTCGACTTATCCTCGCAAGACCGCAATTGCAGCCGCCGTGCATAATCGCCAATGGACATCGGTTCACAGCGTCCAACTCGGTACGGCTGATGGATCCCACATAGACAAAGCCGTCAAACTGCTGTGTGGCGGCACGGCTACCCTGATCGCGATTGATGCTCCGCTTGGCTGGCTGAAGCGTCTCGGAAGAACGCTGGCTACTCACAAGGTCGGCGCCCACATCGCCGTCCAATCCGACAAATTGTTACATCGAGTAACGGATGATATGGTGAATCGCGAGCTCAAGAAGAAACCGCTTGAGGTAGGTGCTGATCGTATTGCCCCCACGGGCATTGAGTACCCTGCGTCTTCGACCTAACCTGCAAGCATTTGCACCGTGTCATTGAGGTCTATCCAGCCGGAACTCTGAAAGCTCACGGATATCGTTGCGATGGTTATAAGCAAGATTCCTGCGTTAGCGAGCGCGATGAAATCCTACAAAACCTCGGGTGACACCTGAACTTCAGTAAGAAGTTTGACCCGCAAGCTGTGCGCGCGAATGACGATGCGCAGGATGCGGTGGTGTGCGTTTTGGCAGCGCACGATTATCTAAAAGGAAAGGTAATCCGTCCATCGCGTGCCGAGGTGGCCGCCGCCAAAAAGGAGGGATGGATCTGGCTGTATTACGGCAAGAAACGTTAATAAAACTTCCGTATAATATGATCACTTCAGCCGACATGCTACTCGTATGGTTGTACGATCGGTAATAAAGATGGAAAAGTGTTTATTGGTCAAAACGGCCTTAGTAAGGCCCGCACGCGGCTAAACACAGTGTTCCATCCAAAATCTAAACTTTAGCGGAATCCTCCTAAAATCGTGGTCATGGTCCCGTTTTCGTTCTGTAGACTCATTCCTTATTTTTAAAAAAACATAGCCACATCTTTCAGCAGCGGACCGGCGCGGAAAATAGACCGCGCCGCAGTTCCGGCACCGTGTGCCCATGACCATGCCCTCGTCGAGAAAATCGATGAAGTCGTTGACCCTGGTGGTCGAGGTGAAGCTCACCGTCCCGAACCGGCTGAACCGGACATCTTCCTCTTTCTTCTTTTTCTCGCTCATGCTCCACCTCCCCAGGATGGTCTCCAGGCCGTAGAGCCCGACGCCGCCGATGTTGTGGATAAGCCCGATCTCGGGATCCTTGAAAGAATAAGAATTTGGTTTTAAGAATTAGAAATTCTTTACGCATCTTGCCCCTA
>CAYMPA010000238.1:0-2925 GCA_964392105.1 uncultured Enterobacteriaceae bacterium | reverse complement strand
TACCGGAACAGGTGCATCAAACGCCGTTACGGGGGTTGGTTTTCAGCCAGATTTTATTTGGGCTAAATGCAGAAATATAGGAAACAATCACTCAGTTCATGATGCTATCCGTGGTCCTAATAGTAGACTTTTAACTGACACCGCCGATGCTGAAAATATCAACACTGAAACTATAAAAACTTTTGACAGTAATGGTTTCACATTGGGGACTAACAACGCGATAAATCAAGCTGGCTCTACTAATGTCGCGTGGTGCGCTTCACTTCCTGACAGCACAATCCCCACAGGTGGTAATCTAACAATCTCAGCTATCCGATATAACCAAGACTTAGGTATGGCGGCGATTGCTTATACAGGTTCTGGTGTCCCCGGCGACCAATTAGCAATCCCTGACTTTGGCGCGGCTCCGGGAATGATGATATTTAAGTGTAGATCAGTTGCCGCAACAACATGGCCTGTATATCATTCAGCAATCGGTGCAACAAAACACTTGCAACTATACACGACTGCGACGGCGGCGACATGGACAGGTATGTGGAATGATACAGAGCCAACAACCACTAGTATCACTTTAGGAAGTGATCCAAATATAAATGGAAGTGGGCAAACATACATCGCCTATGTCTTCTGGGAAAGCGACTTTATTAAGATTGGTTCTTATACTGGTAATCTTGCTTCTGATGGTACGTTCGCTAATGATGGTATTAGCCCGGTGTGGTCTTTGTTTAAGAATAGTGCGGCTGCTGAAAGTTGGCATATCTTTGATGAAGCACGCGCACCTTACAATCCTCGCAATGCTTATCTTGATGCTGACCGTCCAGGTACAGAGTTAACAACACAGGCTGCAGTAGCCACTGACGGATACGACTTTGTGGCAAATGGGGTTAAGAACCGCTCAAGCCATACAGCATTTAACGGAACTGGGCCGATGATCTACATGACCATCGGCACACCAAATGGTCCAACTGAAAACCCAGGTAGATAAGATATAAAAATAGCCGGGAATAAAAACCCCGGCTATTTCTTTGACTTTTAATTCAAAAACTCCTTGACTTTGACACCAAATATTATACTATGTATAGGATGATAGCGCAATGATGCCATAAATCATTACAGGCGATTATGCCGCACACACTATAAGGAGACATCCGATGGATGATCTAGAACGCATTGAGGATCGTATCAACGATCTTATCACAAACTATCCTACCCCTACATTAACAAATGCAATAGCAAATCAAGTACCGGCCGATGCTGCTTTGCTCGACGAAGAACTCCCAACAGTTTACACCGATAACTTATTAATGGATCCTCTGGAATTATCCGTTAATACAAATGCCCAACGCGAAATTGATCCCAAAAACCTAGAAAAATTACTAACCCACCCTTTTGAATGGAAACGTTTTGGTGCATTAGTTGTTATTAGACGTAGAGATTCGGATGGTAATATCTATTATAGCGTGGTAGACGGGCAGCACCGTATCGCTTGTGCAATCTTGAAAGGTATTACACGGTTACCTGTTACCATTTACGATAACCCAACAAATGATCCTACAGTAGAACCTACTTTGTTCAAAGAGCTAAACTCGGGACAACCGATAGATAAAATCGACATCCATAACGTTTTAGTGCAAGTCGGCGACCCTGACGCAATTGGATTACAAAAAATTGTAGACGATCACTTTGTTTATTTCCATCAAAAGAATTCTCGCACCAAGGTTAATCATATGGGTATTAAAAAAATCCAGTATCTTCTAGATATTCAAAATCATTATGGAAATTGGGATGAATTGTTGACTAGGGCATTTGATATCTATATGGCTTCGTTTACTAACCAAAAATGTTCAATCGAAGCAGACTTAATTAAGCATATTGCATTGTTCTTGCATAGAGCCGATAAATTTCGCCCCGGTTATTGGACCGATATTTCGTTAGAAGCATTTCTTAAAGCCCACAAGTTCAATCGATCAAAAAACTCTTATGATGAAGGAACTAAAGGTAAGTTGTTTTATGATGCTGTTAGGAAAGTTTGTAAAGAAGAGTATGATACCGATACTGGAAAATATAAAGAGTATTGGTTTACGAACTGGCTTGCAGATAATTTCTTAGATGCATCAGATACACGTTTTGCCGAACTAAGAGCATTAGATAGTTCAGACGCAAGACGAGTATACTTTGCCCTTAAGCAAAACCCAGACATGATGAAGCAACTTTTGGCGGCAGGAGAATAATAATGTTTCCGGTAACAAACTTTAAAGATAGTTTTAGAAATATGCCAGCAGAGGATGTTAAGGCATGGGTACTTTCGGAATGGGAAGTCTCGAGGGATTGGGTAGAGAAAATGATTGTTGAATCGAGAGGTTATACCCATAATACTGATACAAACGGCCCGGATGGATTTAATGATATGGACCATAATGATACGTTGGAAGCCAAGTCCCAAGGGTTCTGCGGGGCTAAACTGTTTAGTGGTTCAATCAAATATAGTGCAATTTCTAAAGAGATATACGATGAGAAGTTGGCTAAAAATGAACCAATTGATATTGTTGGTTTTGTACCAAAAAGCGGAAAGGTCTTCTATTATTTTAGGATATCATTCGACGCTATTGCAGACAAATATATTAGCTCAGTACATAAGTCCAAGACTAAGAACTGGAATAATGCTGATATGTCATACTTGGATTATGTTGATCATCCTAGTTTTGAAAT
Organism: uncultured Enterobacteriaceae bacterium; assembly: GCA_964392105.1. GTDB lineage: Bacteria > Pseudomonadota > Gammaproteobacteria > Eutrophobiales > Eutrophobiaceae > UBA7359. Next base: position 216 of record CAYMPA010000238.1, on the reverse strand, counting down.
TGTGTATATTGCGGACCGACAAGATATATTAGATAACATTGAAAAATTTTCCGGTAAGTTCGGGGGATGGTTACTGACTCAAAAAGATAATCTGATGTTCCAGAATGGTTCGTTTAACTTGTGAAAACCCAGGTAGATAAGATATAAAAATAGCCGGGAATAAAACCCCGGCTATTTCTTTGACTTTTTGAAATTTATAAAACTTACACCGAGAAA
>CAYMPA010000237.1:0-2977 GCA_964392105.1 uncultured Enterobacteriaceae bacterium | reverse complement strand
TTACTGAGGTTTAAGCCTTTTTTGATTCAAGTTTATGGGACAGCAGTGATCTAAAGAATAATATTAGGGGCTGGCCCAGATAACATGACTATATGTTATATAGGGCAACATGAGAAAGAGCCGACTAAGTACACGAGTACAACATAAATTAATAGAACATTTTGTCGCGGGTACAACGGCACGATGTGCCGCTGAATTAGTCGAGGTTAATCGTAAAACTGCTACCAGTTACTATCATCGTTTAAGAGAAATTATTACGATGAAGCTATTGATTGAAGTGAATGAATTTATCTCAGGCGAAATAGAAGTTGATGAGTCTTATTTTGGCGGTCGACGTAAAGGTAAACGTGGTCGCGGTGCTGCCGGTAAAGTGCCTGTCTTTGGCCTATTAAAACGCGGAGGGAAAGTTTATACCGTTATTATTCCAGACGCTAAGACGAAGACGTTAATGCCGATTATTCGAAAGAAAGTAACACCTGATAGTATTGTGTATACGGACACATGGAGAAGCTACAACGCATTAGATGTCTCTGCGTTTAAGCATTATCGAATCAACCACAGTAAACTATTTGCCAACAAGCAGAATCATATTAATGGAATTGAGAACTTTTGGAACCAGGCCAAGCGACATATGCGTAAGTTTAATGGCGTGCCAAAAATGCATTTTCATCTGTTTTTAAAGGAGTGTGAATGGCGTTTTAATAACCCTGCGCCTAAAGCACAATTAACACAGTTAAAACAATGGGTTAAGGAATATTTGAATTAGTTATCTGGGCCAGCCCCTTAAATTATGTTCTTCTAGGTATACATTTTTTATTACTTTTAAGTATAAAAAAATGTATTTTTAATTCTTGATTATTTTTAAAAAGGAATTTACGTCGTTTATTTGAGACATATATATAACACTAATGTTCAATAAATTATATCGACATTCCATTGATATTTATTAGTCAAATTCAGTTAATTATTACACAAAATATTGTTATCGGTTCTTACTACAATAGAAGGCAGGAATACAGGTAAAATCAAAATAGCAATGAATAAAATTTACAGCGCATTATTTATATTATTGATGATTTTTACATTTAACATACGAGCAGAAATCTCGATAAATGATCCTGCTCCGCAATTTGAATTACTTGATCAGAATAACAAGCTTCATAAGTTATCGGATTATTTTGGCAAATGGTTGGTGCTCTATTTTTATCCGAAAGATGATACTCCAGGGTGTACAACCGAAGCCTGTTCCTTCAGGGACGATATCTATCATATCCGTGAGTTAGGAGCAGAGGTGATTGGCGTGAGTACGGATGATGTTGAAAGCCATGCCGAATTTGCAAAAAAATATCATTTACCCTTTGTATTACTCTCAGATAAAGCTGCCGTAATAGCCAGATCTTATGGTGCGGCCTGGAAAATTGGTCCATTCAGCATTGCCAAACGACACTCCTTTATCATTTCACCTGAAGGTAAGATTGCGAAAATGTACAAAAAGGTAAATCCCAAAAAGCACAGTGATGAAATTATCGCAGACCTCGAATCACTACAATCTGATCAGTAAGGAAAATTTAAATTTATTTATTGACGTTGATTGTTTTTATTAAACGCCAATTATCATGTTGAATATGGACATATCATTTTCCTGGAGCTAATGCAGATAAGTTGCCACGATAAATATTGTCTTGCGTTAATAACAAATTCACCTCTTTATCCAAACCTGAACGTGTGGCATATAAAAAAGAAACAGATAAATTCGCTGGATAAACAAAGTTCGATGCAGCAGTAAATGTTATTGATACTTCTTCAAGCGCTTGATCAAATTTGATATAGGCATTTAATTGGTACTTCTGTGCAATTTGATCTCTTTCAAGCGTGCGATTTATTTCCAGACTTTCACACCAATAGGATTCCACCACACATTCCGACACAATGGATCGTACTAAACAGCCCGATATTAAATGCGATAAAAGTGTGACAATCATGAATTATATTTAATGACTCATCTGAATGATAAGTCTTAAAACTTGTAATCAGGCTACTGAGTTTTTATTCTTTGTTGGTCTTTCTGAAAACCCGTTACAGATAGCATGAAGTGCTGGCAGATCATCCAGGGTAATAGCCTTTCTATTTATTTTTACAAGGCCATTACGCTGAAATTTTGTAAATATACGACTTACTGTTTCTATTGTTAGTCCAAGATAATTCCCAATCTCCTGACGTGACATGGGTAGATTATATTCTTTTGCTGAATATCCCAGTTTACGGAATCGGGATGAAAGACTGACCAAAAATGTAGCAAGACGTTCTTCCGCACTGCGATTATTGATAGCCAGTAATAATTTATTCTCATTTGATAATTCACGACTAACTAAACGCAATAATTGATCCTGAAAATCAGGAACCTGCATACTAATTTCACTAATTTTAGTGTAGGGGATTGAACATAAAGTTGATGTCTCAAGTGCAATAGCAGAACAAGTGTGTTTATGGTGTTCTATTGCATCAAACCCGAGAATTTCTCCAGGGAAATAAAAACCGATTGTCTGTACTTCTCCTAACTCATTGAGAATATATACCTTTACTGATCCTGATCGGACAGCATAAAACGACTCAAATATATCATCGGTACGGAAAATATGATTACCTTTATGTATTGGACGTGAGCCTTTGACAACATGGTCAAGCTTTTCCAGGTCCTCAGTACTCATACCGCGTGGCAAACAAAGCTCTTGTAAATTACAGTTTGAACAAGTCGCCTTGATCCTGGAAAAATCAATAATCTGTTCAGATGAAGTCATTCTAAATCACACAATTAAGTGAATTGATTCTTTAATATATAGCTTTATTCTATGGTGCACGGGGAATGATACAAGCGATTATTAAGCATTTAGTCTAATCAAGATAGCCAGATTTGTCATATTACGCGAATTCAAGTTGCTAGTGCAACCGGTGGATTAATACCTAAAAATACTTGATT
>CAYMPA010000236.1:0-2977 GCA_964392105.1 uncultured Enterobacteriaceae bacterium | reverse complement strand
GATATATAATAATATACAGACTAGGAAACTTCAGTAAATAATCGGATAAACAAGGGATGATTAAGAGCTTTAATGATCCTAAACATAATAATAGAGCTCAAATCTTGGCTATGTGAATTAATTCCAGCATGGAAGAAGCCCCTGTTTTCCTAAGAATGTTTTTCCGGTGGGTATCTATTGTACTCTTGCTAACAAAAAGTTCCTTTGAGATCTGACTGCTTGTCTTACCTTCAAGCACCATATCCAATACCTCCAGTTCACGATTACTCAGAGGAGTTTTTCCCAGTGTGAGTTCATGAAGCGGAGTAAATAAAATCCGTTCCAGCCTGTTTATGGTGTCCTTCAACTCCTCGATATCAATTGGTATTAACAGATAATCAAAAATCCCTTTTCTAATTGCCCTGATCGAATACTGTTCATAAGCTGTTACAAGGATAATGTAAGGTTTATAAAGATTCGCATGCAGATGATCAATTAATTCAAATGCCGTGTGATTCTTATCCAGTTCAACATCCAGGAATACCAATGCAGGTTTTTCTTTTAACAGGAACTCAGCAGCATTGTCAAAGGTCCTGAACACACCTTTCACATGAATATTTTGAAAGGGGGTAAGAAGATCATTTAATCTTTCGCACGAGCATGCTTCATCATCGATAATTGCGCAGTCTATAGTAGATTTTCCCATAGAGTAACATGATTTTGTAACGTAGCACTTTACTATTTCAGTAATACTTTAAATATAGATATAAAAATCGGCATCCATTTCAATACGAGAAGCTCTCTCTACCGATTCTTGGTAATTAATCCATTCAAAAGGTGTTACTTAACGGTATTCAGTCCGGAATCTTTATAAGGGCTTCTGTTCCCTGCAAAACTGAGTCTTTAGAATTAATGTCAGTCAGGGAATAGGATATATGGGTTCCTTCCAGTTGGTTGAAAAGAGAAATCAATTCATCAATGATCATTAATCCCTTCCCGGTGCTATGAATCTTTTCAACCGGTGGCTTTTGTAAACCCGGACCATTGTCTTTTATGCTAATGAAATTGGCTTTTTCTGCATAGTAAATATCAATGCTGAGTTGCCCTCGATCAGGAAGCTGTCGTATTCCATGCTTGATGGAATTTTCCACAAAGGAATGAATAAGCATACGGGGGATTTTTCTTGAAATGTCAACATTCTCGTCGGATGTGATCTTGTAGTGAAAGGAATTATCATTCCTGAATTGCTCCAATTCTATATAATTTCTAACGAAATGCAGTTCTTCCTCCAGTGACACGCTGATTTTATCCGACTTCTGAATGCTATGCCTGAGTAGTTTGGAATACTTCACAAAAATATTATATGCATCTGCCTTGTCACCTCCCTTTGAATAAAGGGAACCAATGGAGTTTAGTATATTAAACGTGAAATGTGGATCGATCTGATTTTTAAGTGATAGGATCTGTAATTCACTGATCTTCTTCTGGGTTTGATATCGCATGTTGGCCCTGTATTTTTGAATCCTGTAAATCAGATATACAAGCAACGAGACCAATACATAGAAAAGTGCAATAAGGGGGAATCTTAGATAATATAGAGGATTCTTGCCATAGCTTGTTATATACCCTGCGTCTTTAAACTGAAAATAGAAAAGCACTCTCCCATTCCTAACAAGCGCAGTAGAATAGGCTGGATAACCAGTCTCGTCAAAATCAACGATATACGGATGGGATAAATCGTGCCGGCAGATTACAAGTGAACCCTGTTCCTTACCCAGCAGGATGTATTCTAAACTTCCATCAAAATCAACATCCTGTTTTGCCATAGGTGTCCCACTATTAAGCGGAGGGAAGCTTTTCGTATTTATAACGGCAAGTTCTTCATTTAATTCACTCATCAGGTTACCGTTTACACCTAATAGATATAATTTTGATTTGTTCCCCCCTCCATCCGAAGTTAAATAGTAATCTCTGCGATTGTTGATTGTAATTTTTCTGAATTCCAATAGTTCTCCCTTGTTATTGAAGATATATAGTCCCGGGCTTATTGTGTCTTTGCCATAATAATTATGCAAAACTGCTATATGCATTGAATTGTCCGATGAAATAGGTGTTATCATCAGGCTGGAGGGGTATCCTTGAAATTCGATCGGTTCAAAGACGAATTGCAGATCTTTATTAAGGGCCATGAGCCACGCACTGTGATCACTAAACGGGATAGACGTATGATAATTCCCTGTGGCTGCAGTGTTGTAGAGGATCTCGGGTACTGAGTCCGCGTTAAGGTCACAAAGAATCGGTTCATTGAGAGAGACTTCGCTTAAAGGCGACACCATTAGGTCATCATTGTAGATATCGTATCTGAAAACATTCCTGGGTTGTTTACTAAACCCTGTGCAGATTGAAAAAATAAGGGTTTTTCCTTTACCGTCCCTGAAATCAACCAGGCCCACATAATTCGCCTGCGGATTATCTAATTCGAATTTAATTGTATCGCAATAGAAGATGAGTCTCTCATACAATAAAAATTCATTCTCAACAACTGGATCAATGATGCTCAGCAGGATAGAATCTCCCCTGTAGGTTAATAGATATATTTCCTTGTAATCGTCATTATTGAAATCGCCCGTATATAAACACTGATTTTGGATTCGAGTTGACCTCAGATTGTATTGATTAATGAACTGAACACCATCAAACAGCATAACCTTTAACAATGTTGGGTTATTATCGATATTAATCTCTTCACTGTTCCCGTCATTGTTCAAATCAGAAAAATAGAGTTGGTTGGGTCTCTTTATGGGTAGCTTTTCAACAATTTCAACTTTATACTTTGAGATATCCGGGGAAATTAGCGTTAGAATTATGGAGGTCAGTACGATCCCGATGAACAGAGGATGGGTTAGAACCTTTACGATTTGCTCTTTATAGGTCATCAGCGTTTAGTTAAACCGAATGCTTTTGTCAGGCGATATCCGGGCAATGATCATTGATGGAA
>CAYMPA010000235.1:0-3054 GCA_964392105.1 uncultured Enterobacteriaceae bacterium | reverse complement strand
GCAGTGCTTTGCCAGAGTATTAATTTATTTGTGCCCTGTGATGATCTATCCAGCAAGTCTGATGCTGTAGGTGGTTCATTAGTTGTGCCGGGTTTGACGCCGATTAAAAAACATGGTTTGCCTACTGTCCCGGCATGTGATTCAGTTATGGTCCCTGATTGCGTATCTATCATACTTTGCGCGGCATCGGCTTGAACCCAACATTTATCTCCCGCAGATAAAACCGCCTGTGCTGCCGCTATATTATTTGATGCTTTCGCCCATGTGTCGAATGGTGAAGTGTTTGATCCGGCATTTGTTGTATCCAACCTAACGTAAGAATCGGCCATTATATTATTTCCTCTTCTTTGGCTGCATCCTCGATTAGAGTTGTTTTTGCTACTATTAGCCCTGTTATTCTAGATTTAATTCGTAGTAGTGTTGCAGCATCTATTTCGCTAGTGAACATTGCATCATTAATTGTTGCACTTAACCACTCTGCTATTACTACTGATTTAATGCTTGCTTTCATACGCATAAAACCTTTTATTATTGGCCTAACTGCTTGTCTATTCGTTAGATGTTTTTTAACATAATCATCAGGAGAATTACCCTCAAATACATAGTTTTCAATATTGAGTCTCTCATCGTCTAACATATCTAGGTTAATTTGAGCTGTGTTATCAATTATCCATTGCGCGGTATCTTGTGTATCCGGTACATCGTGCATTGATCTGCGTTTTTCTTCGCCATTATGGTCAGTGAAGTAAACATGGACACGTTTAGTTCCGTCAGCTTGCGGAAATTCTTTATATCGTGTGCTAACAATAGGCATTATCTATTTCTCAAAAATGTACTTAGTTACCATTAAAATCACACCAGAAACTACCGTGGATATACTTGATTCTCATCGTTTAGCCATAAAAGTTTGTGTCTCATGCAACCGATCTGGTTTATTTTCATCTATCGGACGCATCTTAAGCAATGAAAGTAAAACAAGTCTTTTTCTGCTAACCGCATACTGCACTAAAGTAAAATATACTAATGGATTAATCAAGCCAATGAAGACTGCCAACTTGTGTGCATCTGCTCCATCCAGAAAGTATACTCCGCATTGAAACCCAACCAGATAAGCACAAACAAAAGTCAACCATCGCCTAGATTTTTTGTACTTATCCGCCATTACTTGCTTGATAATCGCCTTGACACCTTGCATAAGTACCATTGCTGCAATCAATGCAACAGGTAGCCACATGCCGCCAGTTGCTACGAAATCACTGACAACAGCAATAACCTGATCTGATAGATCAAGATGGGCTTCCACTGTAAGTTGTTCAGTCATTTGATTAATAATTCTTTTACTCTATCGGATACAAGAGCCAGAAAAGCGGCACCAGCCAGCCCAAATGCATAAAGAAACGACTTAGCACCAGCCAGTTGAGTTCGGAATCGAGAAAGTTCACCTTCCAGTTGTGTGATTCTCTTTTCATACTCGACCTCATCATGGACAATTTTTTCTCGTAACACTTTGATCTCATGCCGGAGAAGGCGCATTTCATGCAATCCATCCAGGTCTCCGGCTCGTCTGTGACCGATTCGCTGTTCAATACTTTCATGCTCGTCCACTCATCTCAATCCTCGTACAACTTCAACAATGGTTATGGTCATGTTGATTCAACCGTTTGCATAACCAAATCGCGAATTGTAATCTCCATACTTCTAACGGATTCATTTCGTACCTCGTCAGGTTCATGTAGCGTTTTTTGTATCTTTTCATGCGTCCAGTTACTAACTCTATCCCTTTAGGTGGGTCAAGAAACCAAGGAGATATTATGATATTAACAACCCAATCGAATATCGCAAAAGGAACCACCAATAACAGCTTAGCGGGCAATTCATATTTGGTTCCGGCCACCCTATGCTTCACTTTAACTACAAATACAAAAGCGATAAACAAGTAAATAAATGCTACAAGTGAGTACCCAATCATTTTTTTAGTGGCCTGTCGCCAAACCAGAATGTAACCGCTGTAGCTGCCATGAATGAAAACTCTGGATTATCTGGATAGTACCAAGTTACAGCAATTAATAAGACGGTTAGAAACGGACGAGTACATCCACGAACGTCATTTACCCATAAATGTACTTTAGCAATATTTGCTTCAGCCGCTATTGCAGCATGCAGTCCTTTAGCGTCATTATCATTCTCCTGTAGTTCAAGATCATGGGCTTGCTTTGTCTGGACTAACTCCATTTCCAGTTTCATATTCTCTCGTGTTTCTTTTGCAAGTGCTAATTGATGCGCTAACTTTGCCTCTTCTTTTTTGTTGCCCATCCATAGCTTAAATCCTGTGCCTACTAAACCAAATAAACCACCTGATGCTACGCCTGTTAGTGCTGTTAACCATTCCATAAGTTCTTAACCTCTAGTTCAAAGGGTTCAAAGTCCATTTCAGACTCGAAGATTGTACGCGCTGTACGAGACGCGAGCACAGCTTGTTGCTTATATATGCGACCACGTTTTTGTCCGAGGAGGATACATCCGTTCGTATTACTGCGTAAGCCCAGAGATTTGTCTCCAGCCCAATTCCCGTTGTGGAACAGTATATAGCTGCGCCCTTCAACTGCGACGATGAAACACTGTCCATACTTTGGGCTAACACGCATCGACACTTGATAAGTGCCTTCGGGGATGCAGGAGATATTTGGTTTGTTACCTTTCCATGGGAGTTCTGCGGTATGCAAATACTCATCATTAAAAACGAGAATACCAAAAGTACCTTGCTCGGATGACTCTGTACGTAGGAGGAGAACATTAGCCATTTGGTCGCTGTGCTGCTTGATCTGCTTTCACTTTATCTCTAGCCACTTTGCGCTCAGGTGTGTGCATGTTCTTTGCCACATCTTTGACTAACACGGGTTCGTTAGTTGTATCGTCACCAACGTCAACCACATGTCTATGGTTGCTGCTTGAGATTCTTACGCCATCCCTGAGTATCCAGGTTTTCCTGAGTACTTCTATTTGTCCATCGGGTTTTACCCAACATTGGTCTTCTGTTTCTTCTGTTAACATTTT
>CAYMPA010000234.1:0-3087 GCA_964392105.1 uncultured Enterobacteriaceae bacterium | reverse complement strand
CACAATGGGTTAACCATCTATTTGATGAACGTCCGCCGCGTTATTCAAGGGCCCTACTTGAAACACTCGCCATTATTGCTTATCGACAACCAATCACACGAGGAGAGATTGAGGAAATACGTGGTGTTAGTGTTAGTGGCACTATTGTTAAAACTCTGCAAGAACGCGAATGGATTAAGGTAGTTGGACATCGTGATGTGCCGGGCAGACCTGAGTTATTGGCCACAACAAAAACTTTCCTGGATTACTTTAATTTTAAAAAATTATCTGATCTTCCTGCATTAGCAGATATAAAAGACTTTGATTTAATCAATCCTGATTTATTTGAAGCCCTTGAAGAAGAGACAAAATCCAATTCTGGGAAAGGGGATGAAATCAATAAAGAAGTTTCAGACGATATTGTAAATGAAACTGAAATAATTTCTGATATCGTTGATGATGTTATTACAGAATCAGAGTCCTCGGAAGAATCTGAAGAAATCAATGACGTTGTTGATGAAGATGGGGCTAAGGTTATTCCTTTCTCGGGCTAACGCATTTCAGGCTGTTGTCATATAGTTTTCTTTAAGGGAAACAACTCGCAGAAGTGTTAATGAAGCCACAGAGCACACAGAGAAAATCAAAAAACAAATAAGATAAACATGCTAAATGCTTTATTTGTATTAAATACTTTTCTCTGTGGCTAATAATATAACTATTAATATTTACTTTAATTTTCAATCTATCTAGCTGGCATTGGTTTTCAGATGAGTGAACGAATTCAGAAAGTCCTTGCCAATGCAGGTCATGGTTCAAGGCGCGAAATTGAAGCTTTGATACGTGATGGCAAGATTAGTGTTAATGGCAAGATAGCTGTCCCTGGACAACGCATAGATCACAAGGATCGCGTTTCTATTAATTCGCGACCGATAAGGTTGCATCTTCAGCGTAAGAATAAACCAAAGGTATTAGCTTATTACAAACCTGCGGGTGAAGTGTGTACACGTAAAGATGAAAAAGGACGTGACACGGTTTTCAGAAAATTACCCAGATTGAGAAACAGCCGATGGATAAACATAGGACGGTTGGATCTGAATACAACAGGTTTATTGCTGTTTACCACTGATGGTGAACTGGCAAACAAACTTATGCATCCATCAAATCAAATCGAGCGTGAATATGCTGTACGTGTTTTAGGTCAAGCAACAAAGGATCAATTACAGGCATTACGAGATGGTATTGAACTGGAAGATGGTTTAGCCAGGTTTACTGATATTGTTGATTCAGGTGGTGAGGGCGTGAACCATTGGTACCATGTCGTCATTATGGAAGGTCGTAACAGAGAAGTGCGTCGTTTATGGGAATCACAGGAACTGCGAGTTTCGCGTTTAATACGGACACGATTTGGATCTTATATATTGCCGCGAAGCAAGAGACCGGGACAAAACTGGCGTCTGGAGGAAAAGGAAATTGAGACACTACTAAAAGCCGCAACGATGAAGTGAAAAGTTTATAGGTTATAGGGAACCCCAAACCCCAAACCCCTAACAGATGACCCCAAATCGTAATCAACTCGAGGAAATATACAATCGCTTATACGGTGCCTATGGTCAACAAAACTGGTGGCCGGCTGATACTCCATTTGAGGTCATGGTTGGTGCCATATTGACTCAAAATACTGCCTGGATAAATGTTGTAAAGGCAATTCAAAATCTTAAACAGGCCCGGACATTAAATACACATTCAATAATCGAATTGTCAGATGAAAAATTGGCAGAATTAATCCGGCCCTCTGGTTATTTCAATATAAAAGCTAAACGTTTAAAGAATTTCACAACCTGGTTTGTAGCTGAAGGTCGTTTCAACGGGTTAAATAAGCTCGATGATAAGGAGCTACGCAAACGTTTGCTAAGTGTAAACGGGATTGGACCGGAAACAGCGGATGACATCCTCCTTTATGCTTTTGAGCGCCCGGTATTTGTTATCGACGCATACACACGCCGTTTACTCAAGAAATTGCAGTTAATTAGTGGCGATGAGTCCTATGAAACACTTCGTCTATATTATGAATCGTCATTAGGGCCTGATGTGGTGCTTTTCAAGGAATACCATGCCCTGATAGTGAGACATGCAAAGGAAAAGTGTTCGGCTGAACGTACTTGTCTGCATTGTACCGTAGAGGCACCCTTGGCTATCTCAAATTGAATAAAATCAGTGAATATATTGATTTCAAGCCGCCCACTCTGTAATCTTTGCGGCCTTTTACTGTAGGGCAATCAGATTATGTCAAATCGCCGATCTTTGGTCGCGGCAAACTGGAAGATGAATGGCTCACTCGGGAGTATTAACCCACTCGTTGGTGCTATATCTCAGGGTATTTCGCAAGGGACACAATCCGAGGTGGTTATTTGCCCACCTTTTGTGTATATCTCTGAATTGGCGGGCCTTCTGGAAAAGACCAATATCGGGCTTGGGGCACAGAATGTGTCTCACCTGGAAAATGGTGCATTTACGGGTGAAGTCTCTGCATTAATGCTCAAGGATTTTGGCTGTCAATATGTAATTGTCGGCCATTCAGAACGCAGAACGCTCTATGGTGAAAATGATGTGCGGGTAGCTGAGAAATTTGTTGCTGTTCATGCAAATGGAATGATACCGATTCTGTGTGTTGGAGAATTACTGGAAGAGCGTGAATCTAATAGTACGGATGAAGTTATTGCCAGGCAGTTAGATGCCGTTATCGATATGGCAGGTATCGCAGCATTCAAAGAAGCTGTTATTGCTTATGAACCAGTTTGGGCAATAGGCACCGGGAAGACGGCAACGACGGAACAAGCACAAGAGGTACATGAATTTATAAGATTACGTTTGGCAAGACATGATAATGACACCGCTGATAATGTCAGGATTCTTTATGGGGGCAGTGTAAAAGCGGATAATGCAGAACAACTTTTTGAAATGGCAGATATAGATGGAGGTCTGATTGGCGGGGCATCACTCGTCGCAGAGGACTTTCTTTCAATCTGTCGGGCTGTGAGGTAGCAAAACAATGGAAACAACCCATACATTATTATTTGTATTACAAATACTCGTCGCTGTTGCATTGAT
>CAYMPA010000233.1:0-3133 GCA_964392105.1 uncultured Enterobacteriaceae bacterium | reverse complement strand
CGACTGCAATAGAACCATTTTCTGCCTCATCAAGACTATGTGGCGTTTTCTTCAGGTATGCCTTGATAAGCATACGATTATCGGGATTATCTTCAACTAGCAAGATATATTTGGCCTTTATTTCATCCTTCTGCTCATCTTCTTTTACATCATCAACAAAGTTATCGTCTTTTTTATTAACTATCTTATTAATATCCCTGAATAATTCTTTATGTTTAACGGGCTTAAGCAAGATTTTATTAATGCCATTTGATTTCGCTCGTTTGGAATGTTCGCTCATATCTTTTGGATTAACCAATAAAATCAGTTTATCCATTTCAATAGTATCGGATATAAATGAAATGATTTTATCTTCAGAAAATGCCAGGCGACTCTCAAGCAATATTATTTCAGGTCTCGATTCCTGTTTTAAAACATTTTGAGCTTCCTCGATGCTGCTTGCTTTAAAACATTTTGCACCAGATGCAGTCAATTGATCTTCAATGTTCAGGCAATTACTGGTTCTAGAATCAATTATCAATATCTTATTGTTAACAAAGTCCTGTTTAATAATCGATCGTTGAGTTTGTTCAGGCAAAGCAAACCGGAAATGAAAGCTACTGCCCTTATTTTCCTCGCTTTCTACCCAGATACTACCTTCCATCATTTCTGTCAGGCGTTTGGAAATAGTCAAGCCTAATCCAGTTCCACCATATTTACGTGTCGTAGAAGCATCAACTTGTGTGAAACTGGCAAATATAGATTCCAGTTTATCCTTTGGAATACCAATTCCAGTATCACTAACAGAGATAATTAAATGATTATCATCTTCCTCATTATTTTCAGCAGTAAGCGTCACTACGATTTCGCCTTCTTCAGTAAATTTCAATGCATTACTGATCAGGTTAAGAATAATCTGTTTTAATCTACCTGGATCACCTACACGGTTAACATTGATACTTGTATCAACACGAGTAATGATTTCAATATCCTTATCTGCGGCTTTTAGCGCATATATCTCAGCCACTTCCTCAACCAATTCCATTATATTGAAAGGAATCTCTTCTAAAATGAGTTGATTTGCCTCGATCTTGGAAAGGTCAAGAATATCGTTAACCAGACTTAATAATGCATCACCTGCCTTTCTGAACACACTCACATATCGACTCTGTTCATTTGTCAGTCGTGTCTCAGACATCAAATCACTCATGCCAATAATTGCATTCAGAGGCGTTCTGATTTCATGACTCATACTTGCAAGAAATTCAGACTTCATACGCGCTGCTTCAAGTGCCTCATCTCTTGCGATAGCTAGCTCATGGGTTTGTTCTTCAACTTTTTGTTCAATAACAGCATTTCTCAGCTTTAAATCTTCTTCCTGTTTAACCTTTGCGCGAACCAAACCATACAACATCATTAATATTCCCACACTAATTAACAAGGAGACCAATAATAAGTGATATTCAAGATCTGAAAAATAAAGGTCCTTTTCGATAATTATCTTGATGGAATATGGAGGAAGTTGAATAAGTTTATCTTCGGTGAGTGTATCAACCTTCCATAACCTTTCAGTCTCTTTCTGATCAGGGTTAGTAAAATACAATAATTGTCGACCATATAAATTTGATGTGTCACTAAACATGGTGATGGTTAAGTTGCTATTTGCACCTTTATCACCCAATAATTTTGTTGGTGATACCAGCACTGACACCATGCCTTTTACGATGCCTGCATATTTTTTTTTCTTTATAGACGCAGAGTTGCCTTGATTGTAAATTGCTTTAAACAGCCAATACTTCCTGTCAGGGTCACTTTCCAAAACAGGAGGAGCTGGAACTACGGAGCTAGTTGCAATAGAAGTATCGATAGCATCCGTGTACTTTGGGTCAATATAGATATCATCGCCAATTATCATTCTGCTTTTGTCTCGCGTAGTTTCATAGACTAAGCGAAATTCGTTAACCCAATCATCACCCGTGAATGAATAATAGTTGATTGCTTCTATATGGTCATATCGGTCAAGAATATCTTTTGCAAAAGATTCAAATTGATTTGACAAAACATTGTTATTAGAAGATATGAATGCTGCAACATTATTAGTTACATCATTTCCCGTTAGGACATTAGTGGCGACAGATTGCTGAATTGACAGAATTTCAAAATGAAAATCTTTTTGTTTTCGCTCAATGGCGGTTTTCCACGTGCTTTGAATTAATGTAATACTAAATGCAAGACCAAGCAGAAATGTTATTAGATAGGTTGACTTGGTAGATACGGATCGATCATCATTGTTTTTCAAAATAACACCCTGTTATTTATGTATACTCAATTTTTACACATTTAAGATAATTATCTAATTGATTAATTTTTTCTCGTATTTCATCAGCATTACTTTCTTTTGCTGCAAATTCGATATCAGCACCAAGTTCAGACATGAGATCAAATCCATAACCACCTCCCACGCCTTTAATGCTATGACCTATTGAGCGAAGATTTTCAAAATCATTATCATCCAGTGCAGATCGCAATTTTTCCACATCAGAGTTTCGATTTTCAAGAAATCCGGGAATCAGGTCTTCCAGGTCAGGGTCTACCTGAACAATTATTTTTTCGTCAGACATAGGCTAATCCAATTAATTTACTTCCTTTTCGACTGGTTTTTTATCACGAAATGCAGCCGGTTCAATATTATACTGATTCAGTAATTTATAAAATTCAGTACGATTACGTCCTGCGATTTTAGCTGCATTGGCCACATGACCATGTGTAATACGTAAAACACTCAACAAGTAATTTCGTTCAAACGCCTGTTTGGCTTCCTTAAGTGTCTGCATATGTACAGGATCATCATGTACAGCTTTTTTAACCAAACTCAATGGTATACTTTTATTTTTGGATAAGGTTGCACACAAATCAACTACATTTATCAACTGTCGAACATTTCCTGGCCACGGCATGGAAACAAGATATTTAATCGCATCCGGTGAGAATTTTTTTTGGACTTGTTTGTTATTTCTTGCGTATTTAGCCAAAAAATGCCCTGCTAATACAGGTATATCATCTGGACGGTTGGCAAGGTTTGGGATATCCAACGGTACTACTTTCAATCGATAATAAAGATCTTCCCTGAATTCACCATTTTCTACAGCTTCTT
>CAYMPA010000232.1:0-3157 GCA_964392105.1 uncultured Enterobacteriaceae bacterium | reverse complement strand
TTGGTAACGGACCTTCGCTGTATTCACAATAACGCGTTGCTTGTGCGTTTTCACTTCCCCTTGTCACCTCTACTTTCATGGTGAAACTTGTGAAAAGCATAGTTTCAAGTTGGCTTTGAGAAGTACCTCGCGTTTGCCAATAGCTACTCCCATCATTTTTCCTGTACCATTGGTATGTAATTGTTCCTGAACCGCCACTAACATTGGCTGTAAATGTTCCTGATTCCTTGTATCCAAGACCCCAAGGGCCTGAAATAGTAACAGACAATGGATCAGGGGGAGGTGGCGGCGGGGGTTCTAACGGAACATTAATCGTGTTATAGATCAATGCCCTGGAAGCATAGTGCTTATTGGATTGTGACAGGGTAGATTTTAGACTATTCCAAAATTCAACTAAATCGTCATTATTATGTTCTCGGATTGTTTCCACAAGCGCACTGAATGGCAATTCAACAAAATCATCCCCATCTTGTGAATCGTCAAACAAGTCAGAAAGCGCAGCTGCTACGCGAGCCTCATTCGTAAATCCTTCAGGAATATCCTGATAATAGGCATCCGGGTTATAAATAGGGAACCATAAAGGGTCAGTATAATAACCATCGGTTTCTACAAATTGCCCATATGCAGTAGCCCATCCTTCCGTCCAAGCGAAATTCTTGTGTATACTATCCGTAAATGTATGGGTACCACCGGTATTATCAGGCCACCACCAGTCCTGCATTCGATGCATAAAAGCATGACCAAATTCATGATAGCTTATATCATTTTCTTCCTCATTCCAATCCCAATCGCTTTCGTCGATAAAAATATCCCCTTGGTAGGTTAACCAAGATTCGTCACGGGCATAAAAAGATATACCATCAGGATCAGCATGATTTGGGAAGTGAATAAACAGTCTTGAACCAATATCGTAACCGATATTATTGGCGGCGTTCCATGCGTCGTTCATCCACTCGAATACTGAACAGGCGCCGTAATTCCCTGAGGCTACAAGTTGCCAACCCAGGTTGAGTGTTCCCCCAGACGTTGAATGAGTTGAAGTATGCCACTTATGAGATGTTCCCGTCCATGAAGTGGAAACAACAATTTCCGAATTTTCTGTGCAAACTTTTGCATAAATTTCAATCTCATCATTCCAGGGCCATGAATCACTGCCTGATACAGTTTTCTCAAAATATCCCTGCTCATCCGTGGTGGTACTACCAAGATAATCATCCACAGCAGCGTCATCATCGTATATCTTAACTTTAGCATTAGCCATTGGATGTATATTCCCATTATAATCCTTGTAACGAAATCTACCGATTACGGTAACTTGTATACTGGTTGCACTTTTCCTTAGTAAACCAGGCATATTATCCGCAGATACTATCGTATCAATTAAAGCAAAAGGCATCCCTGGCAAGAACGTCAAACTGCGATGTTCATTATCCTCACCGGGTTGTAATTGAATGAATCTGTGCCCATAAGAAAGCTGTATGGTTGAAATAGTTGTATCATCTGGAAGAGTTTGCCACTCACGTTCGGAATTGTCAGCTGCTTCGCCAGGGGTCATAATCTCAACAATATCCCCATATCCAAACAGGAACAAATCCTCACTTTCTTCTTTTGTTATATTATCCCGTTTACTTTTGACGTTAACCGTAAAGAGGCCCCGAATGGTATCTTCGAATACTAAATGTAATACCATATGTCTTTGCGCTCCTGCATTCATATGTGGCCAAAAAGCTTGCAAATCACCGTTAAGAATGCCAACCTGTTCAGGAAGCGAAATGTCTACAGTAACGCTATCGATTGTTTCTTGCGCTGTAAGATGTATATGAAGATTGTGTGCCTGTCCAATGACAACTTGATTCAATTTCTCAAATTCAATCATTACGTGCTGTTGTGTTTCCTGCGCTTTTATAAAGCCAGGAATTGCAATACCAATTATTAATAGGACAATAAGCAATCTTATGTTCTTCATTTTACTCTCCTTTCTTTTTAACAAACTACTTAATCTTCGCATTGCTTTATGGCAAGCTAACGCCTGAGGCTTGAGCTGCTTCACGAGAAACAGTCAAAATAGTTATAAAACCTTGTGTCCGTCCAATCAACATTCAAAATCCCCGTAAGTGACTGTGAGTCAGCTCTAAGCCTTTGTTAGATGGGCGATTCATAGTCATCATCAATTTCTTTTACTATTGATTTCATCTCTTCAAATTTGTGACGTACAAAAAAGACAAATATTGAAGCAGTAATTCCGTTTATTTCACAATTTTCATCAGAGTCGAAAAAGAATGATAATTGCGATAAAGGATATTCAATATCTTCAGATAAATCATAAAACCAGTCAGAACCATTTAACTCATTACGCTTTTTGAGTTCTTTTTCAAGATCAACAAGCACTTTCTTAATTTCACTTACATGAAGAGCACCAAGCTTGTGCAACATCGGATTAGAAATAGCCTCATTAAGCTTACTGAAATACCAGTTCAGGACATTTGGAAATATTTCAATCATCTTTTCACCTTTGAATTGATCTCGATGTATCTGTTCACGATTTCGAATTTCTTTGATAATGTTTCCCAACGAATTTGAGATTTCGTTGTATTGAATATCAATCAATTCTCGAATATTTACGTGGACCTCATTAAATCTATCTCCCTTTGGGCGATCTTTATAATATGTGAACTTCCCATCATAAATAGATGACCGTACTACAAAACAAAAGTATTTGCCCCGATTGCGATCTGTTGGGTGTCCTGTGGTATCATTTCTTAATTCACGAATTCTCCTCAATTCCGGTGTTAGATTAAATTCTATACTCAGAGATGTTGCGATATTTCGTGCTGCATCTTGTTGCAGGAAAAGAGACTGAAGAAGACCATAAATTTGAAGATATCCAAAGCCATCGATCAACTCTTCTCCCAAAGCATCACTATGAAATGATTCGATTGCTAATTGTGTATCTTCCACGACATCAAGGGAACTACAAAGTTTTAGCCAATTTGTCGTATCTTCCATAATCTCTGACCGAATCCGGTATTGATTGATTATGTCTCTGACCTCCGTCATGAGGTCATTTAAATTCGTTTCATGCATCTACACTTTTCGCCCCATCTAACTATTGTTTATCCAGTCTGCATATAACCTGCAACACAGACTGATTTTGTCG
>CAYMPA010000231.1:0-3201 GCA_964392105.1 uncultured Enterobacteriaceae bacterium | reverse complement strand
GCTTCGGACTCCTGTCCTCTCGCGACATACACTCCTTCCATGGAGATAACTATGCTCGGTTTTCTAGTCGGCGCAACTGAACCTGACAAATCGGCAGGACAGCCGTTTTGCACGGCAACAAGCCGCCCCGCAGAGGTGGTGCGGTACATGGAGGTACCGCATGTAAAACGCACACTCACGCGTGTCCAACTGAGGATTTCAGGATGATGCGGCGTAGAAAATTTTTACAACAGGCAACCTATGGGACCGGAATTGCGGCAACAGGGTGTCTACCCTACGCTATAGCACGTTTACTTGCTCCCGATGATGTCAAAAAAGCAGCGACAGGTACGCAACTTAAGCCACCAGGTGCCTTGGCGAATGACCTTGCTTTTGCAAAAGCCTGTATCGGATGTGGTTTATGTGGAGAAGTTTGTCCACCGCGTTGTATTCAATTCAAAAAGCGGGAGGGTGGTAATGAATTAAATATTCCGTATATTAATCCTGAAGAAAAAGCCTGCACATTGTGCGGTAAATGTATGGATGCCTGTCCTACTGAAGCATTAACGCCTGTAAGCAGGGATAAGATTGATATGGGTATAGCTCAAATCGATCGTACGGCCTGTTACCCCTGGGTAGACAAGGGGATATGTGGTGCCTGCGCAACCGTTTGTCCTCTTGGTGAAAAGGCAATCGGTTTTGATTTTGCCAATATATATAGACCCGTTGTTACAAAAGGCTGTGTTGGTTGTGGCTTATGTGTTGAAGTCTGTCCGCATCCCAGTTTACCTATCAAGATCGTTAAACGGAGTGTAGGGACTGTTACTAGACATAATATTTAAATGATTAAGCCTCTTGTTGTATAAAGATATGGAGAAACCCATCTGTTAAAATCAAATTGTCTTGTTCCTTTAATAAAACAAAACACGTTCAAAGCATAGAAAATAAATATGAAGATTATTAATACAATCTATTTCAAAGTTTTTATGTTCATGCTTGTTTGCAGTTCAGTCCAGGCACATCATGTACTTGGACGTCCTTCCTATAGTTTAAATGAAGATTCAACAACACCGCCGAGCATGCAAGTGGAAACACAGGTTGGTGACTATTATATTACCTATATGGTCTTTCCTGCATTTCCCAGTCCAGAGCAGCCGGGCAGGGTAAACATGTATGCCTCACGTATAGATAATGGAGAACCATTTCAGGGACAAGTTGTTTTTAAAGTTCGTGATGACAGTTGGTTCAGTCAGCAGGAAGAGGTATTGGGTGTGCAGGCAGTAGACGACAATGTATTTCGTCAGGGCTTTGAATTTAAAGAGGCAGGAAAATATATCATCCAGGCAGAATTCGAATCAGGTGGGGAACCCTATCTGATCGATTTTCCCTTACAGATAGGTGACCAGCCACCATTGGGTCCCATCGGCATTGCTATAGGTTTGATCGTATTTGTCTTACTTTTTGTTAATCTGCTACAACGTAAACGGTTGATGAATGCCAAAATACGCAGCGCGCATGAGTCCAGAACTCTACCAAAGTAAATTAATGGAATATTTTTACCCATGACCATGACTCATCCTGGTCTTCCTGGTGAATGGGGAATCGTTGTTTATATTTCCATGATAATTCTTGTTATCTGGGCTTTACGGGTGTCACCGATTTATCAAACAGGACAGTACAGCATCAGTCTTATTAAATTACCTGTAATAAGTCCAATAATTAAATTACTCACATCTAGTCCATGGCCATTATTCACATTGAAGTTGATCATGGTGTTGTTATTTCTGCTTGTTATTGCAGCAGGATTATTTGGTTCTACTATACCCGAACGCAATTTTGCGACAGTGTTAACCTGGAATTTATGGTGGACGGGTCTCATTATCGCTGTTTTCTTTCTTGGCTCTGCCTGGTGTGCTGTTTGTCCCTGGGATGCCCTGGCAAGCTGGTTGGTGCGTCGTCGTTTATGGGTTCGCGCACATCCCAACAATAGTCTTAATCTGGTTGTCCCTCGACAAATACGTAATATCTGGCCAGCCTTATTACTATTTATTGGATTGACATGGCTGGAACTGGGGTTTGGGATCACCATTAATCCTTATATGACCGCATTGCTTGCTTTATTGATGGTCGTTATGGCAACGATTTCTTTAGCTGTTTATGAGGGCAAAGCATTTTGTCGTTATTTTTGTCCTGTAGGGCGCACTATCGGTTTTTATTCTCAACTTGCGCCAGTTGAACTTAGACCGATCGATAGTGATGTTTGTGCTCGTTGTACTACATTGGAATGCTATCACGGTACAGAAGCAATCGAACCATGCCCGACCTATCTTGTCATGGGAAGGCTTAAACAAAATACATATTGCACTTCATGTGGTAATTGCAGTCTAAGTTGCCCTGAGCAGAATATTGCCTGGCGCTTACGGCCACCGAGTAAGGAAGCAATACAAGATGCCAGACCACATTGGGATGAAGCGTGGTTTATGCTGAGCCTGTTAGCCTTAACCGCTTTTCATGGTGTCACCATGATGCCATTTTTTGAAGGCTGGTTGACTCAATTGGCATACATTATTGATGATTCAGGACAATTATTATGGAGCTTTACAATCCTGTTGTTTATCAGCCTGTTAATTCCTTTGCTGGTATATCTGTTCTTTATCTGGCTAACAGGGTTGTGTGCTACTGTCTCTATGCCATTAAAAAAACGCTTCTCTGGTCTCGCGTTTATTGCCTTACCTTTGGCCTTTGCTTATCACCTGGCACATAACCTGAATCACCTGGCCAGGGAAAGCGTCGGGTTTGGGAAAATTGCAGCTAACCCTTTAGGGATAGATACTGCGCCATTGAGCATGATGGAAAAACATATGCGTCACACAGAAATGTTACTACAACAGGACTTACTCTTTGCACTACAAGCGGGTTTGATGGTGTTTGGATTCTGGGTCAGTTTGAAAGTGATTCAAAACAGAGGAAATAGCTTAATAAAGAGTAGCGGCTGGCGTTTGTCACCTATGATAGGTTTTGCAGTGTTGGTTACCGGCTTTCATTTATGGTTGTTAATGCAACCCATGACAATGCGAATGTAGGACACCTCTGAAAATGCTTTTTTTCGCGATAGTTGCGTCAACTCCGTGTTCACAAAAACGCCGGGAGCGTTTTTGGGCAGCTTTGCTGCTCGAAGAGCAAAAACCAGGGATGGTTTTTGTCCAATCCTCATTCATAAAT
>CAYMPA010000230.1:0-3274 GCA_964392105.1 uncultured Enterobacteriaceae bacterium | reverse complement strand
CGCATTTTTCCTCTTGCGATAGAAAAATAAAGACCGGGAACGCATAACATTGCGCCAATAGTAAAAGTCAGACGGATCGCATTCTCTAATGCTTCATAATTATCACGAGTAATCTCAACAGAACCAATAATTATGGCAAAGATCAATGTGATCAATACCATACTACTCATTTGTCCAACAATACGCATGGTTGCCATTACACCAGTAGCGCTCCCATAGAAGCGTTTCTCTACTGCGCTCATAATCGCATTGACATTCGGTGATGAAAATAAACTGAAACCAAGGCCTGTAATAACAAGGGCAAAAATTAAATAATCCAGACCTGATTCTATCTGTAAATTTGAAAGTAAAATTAAACCACAACCACTGATTGCCATGCCTGCAGTAGCAATGTGCTTAGGTTCAAATTTATCCGATAATCGACCAGCTACTGGAGAGAAAAGTGCCATTGTCATTGGTTGGCACATCATTATTACACCCGTAGTAGTGGCAGACAGTTCCTTCAAATATTGTAAATAAAGACTAACCTGAACCACATTGGCAAATGTTGCAGTATAGATTATTAATGAAGCCAGACAGGAAAAGGTAAAAACGCGATTTGTAAAAAATAAAGTAACATCAAATATTGGATGTTTATGTGCACGTTCAAATAAAAAGAAGAAAAAGAAACCAAAAACTGAAATTGTCAGAAAAATAAAACTCAGGATCGATGGTAAAAATGAAACACCAATACAAACAATTAATATCGATAATGCATATAGAATTGCGCCAAAAAGATCAAAGCTTCCACGTTCATCCGAAGACCATTCGCCTTTTACATATAATAACCCTATGGTTAAAACGATAATCGCTAATGGTATATGCACCATAAAACTGGCACGCCAACCAAATACATCGATAACATATCCCCCGATTAAAGGACCAATAGTTAATCCCAGATAAATTGTAGAAACGGTCAAGCCAATGGCATGACCACGTTTGGCTGGAGGAAAAACTGAGGAAACGATGGCTACTTGTGTAGCATATAACATTGCTGCACTAACACCCTGCAGGAAACGTGCAGCTATTAACATTGTTCCATTGATTGCAAAGACCGCAATTAATGATGTAATGATGACACCACTTGTACCTATCAAGAATATCCGTTTGCGCCCAATCATATCTGCAATACGACCAAAAATTAATACAAACATGGCGCTTGCCATAAGATAGGCCATAGGCACCCAACTCAATGACACCGCATTCATTGATAAATCTTTGGCAATGGTAGGTAAGGCCACATTGACTGAGGACAACATCAATGGTGTTGTAAACGCATTCAACAACACCATAGTCAAAGTAATACGTTGTAATGAATGATCTGATTGGACGTCTTGCATATCTGTCAGCTAATTTTATTCAGGAAAGAAGTTTACGCTGTTTGTATGCTCCTCGGCAATTGCTCCTGCATCGTCTAAAAGCGTCTACTGTTGGTGCTCTAATAAGCTACACAGCCCATTAAGGGGATACCGAAGTCCGTGAAGCGATGCACAAACAACATTGCCTACATGGATGTAGGTAGTAAGCTTTACAGTAGCACAAAGCCGAATGATTTAAGTGAAAAAAACAAGCTACATCAATCTATAAGCCTGTTTTTTTATATGTGATAAAAAATGTTAATATACTGCATCCTACCGAAGTTGTGTGAAAACTTTTTTTAATTTTAAATTGTGGGAAATATATTCCATATATTATTGATCCATAGGCCGTTATCCCGTAATAAGATCATATAAGTAGTGTAAGTGGACGTTTAACGATTGTCTTGTATTTCTATTTATTTGGATAGATTACTAATCGTATTTAAGATTATTTATATCGGTAACATTATTTGATCGGCCAAGGAATTCATCAAATGGTAGTGGTTTGTCGATCCCATAACCCTGGGCATAGTTAACGCCGATCTCATTCAATATGCCTTTTATAATATCGTTCTCCACAAATTCGGCAATTGTCTCCATGCCCATCACCTGACCAATCTCATTAATAGACTTCACCATAGCACGGTCAATAAGGTCATCGACGATGTCTTTGACAAACATGCCGTCGATCTTCAGATAATTAACAGGCAGGTTCTTTAAATAACCAAATGAGGAGAGACCACTACCAAAGTCATCCAGGGCAAATCGACATTCCAAGTCCTTGAGTGTTGTGATGAACTTGATTGCGATACTCAAGTTTGAGATGGCTGCGGTCTCTGTGATTTCAAAACATATTTTTTCTCCTCCAATCCCTGATTCGTCCAGTTGTTTAATGATAAAACCAAGAAAATCTTTATCTGTAATAGATTGTCCAGAGAGGTTGATAGAGCAGAATTTAATTTGCTTTAGAAAGGCAGGATTGTCTTTTAATAAACCGAGGGCATTTTCGACCACCCAGCGATCCAGATTCGAGATCAGGTTATAACGCTCGGCAGCCGGCAGAAAAACGGCGGGTGGAATGATTTCCCCTTTCTCATCTATCATCCTGATCAGAAGCTCATAATGCTTATCGGTATTTGCTTTAAGCGGTACAATGGATTGGGCATATAAACAAAACCGGTCTTCTTCAAGGGCATGATTGAGTCGCGTCACCCATTGCATCTCACCATGATGCTGGGCCATCTCTGAATCTTCAGCGTGATGCACATGGATACGATTACGACCCTTGTCCTTGGCCATGTAACATGCTGTATCGGTATCTTTTAGCAACTGGGTAAAATTGGCAGTGGTTTCTGTAATCGGCACTAAACCCATACTCACCCCGACTTTAAAAGTATGTCCTTTCCAGGTAAATTGATAGTCTTGTATGGCCTTTTGTAATGACGTGGCAACACGGTGTGCGTCATCAAACGAGCAGTGTTCAATTAATACGCCAAACTCATCACCGCCCAGACGGGCCAGTGTATCGCGATGCCTCACGATTTTTATTAACACTGAGCTTAGTTGTCGCAACAGTTCATCCCCTGCAACATGTCCGCAGGTATTGTTAACCACCTTGAACTGATCCAGGTCCATGAAACACAACGCATGTTCACCCTTGTCCTGCCGGAGTGTTGCAAGTAATCGCTCGGCTCGGCGTTTAAATTCGCGACGGTTGATAAGGCCTGTCAGGGAATCGTGGGATGCCTGGTAGCTGAGTTGTTTGGCCAATTCATACTCATGGGTCACATCTTCCTGGATACCAATGAAATGCGTGATTTCGCCTGTTGCATCCTTGACCCCTGAAATAGAGGTACGGACCCAGTAATAACTGCCAT
>CAYMPA010000229.1:0-3275 GCA_964392105.1 uncultured Enterobacteriaceae bacterium | reverse complement strand
GGTAAATAGAATGCAACAGTACCAGGAACAACCTACTGTCCATTGCAATATAGGGGGCTATTGCCTGGACAACTTCAGGTATCTTTTTCCACTCCATCAAGAATCCAAAGGAACAGATGACTTTTGACCAGGGAACGATCCCCAGTTTGTGGCGCAACACAGAAGGCCGTTTCTTCTTGAATACAGGACATCCCTGAACCAGATAGAAGTGGTTTTTGAAGAGGACAAAGCGTTTGTCATGTACGATCACCAGGCCGAAATACCTTCTGATTCGGCGAAGTCCGTCATCGTAAAAATGCGCTGTGAGAACAGGTGTTCGTTCACCTTTCACCCGTTGAATAAATCTGTCATAATTCTCAACCAGACTCGGCTCGTATTGGAAATGAACCAGGTCGTATGCGGGGAGTGTATCCCCAAACAGATAGTCGCCCCACGAGACCACCGACACCTTACACCAGTTGGGCATATTATCAGCCAAGGTTTGTGTGTACTGAGCGATGCCGCACTTTTCATCTGCCGATGTTACCATCAACACCGAAATTGGATGGAAAAGATGCTGGAGTATCTTCCTGATCGCCTTTGGATGTACAAGGCGTTGCGGGTTACCTACACTCGTCAGACCCGTCAGAACAGCAACCGGAGTCTCTTCCTCATCGGTTGGAGCAACGCGACCGATTCTTACTCCAGGGCAACTTCCCCAGGGACCTTGATCATATCGAATAACAGGCATTAGATAACTTTCTATGAATCTTCTGGTTTATACCAAACACGATTCCGAATCTGCTTAAAACCAATAGCAGCAACACACCGGTTCCAATACTCAACATCGCCGAATGGGTTGTTCCGCTTCAGGTGATATGGGGCTTTATCGTCATAATCATCAAAGAAACAGTCCATCAGTAAGATACCACCTGGAAGCATAGCTTCCCACAATTTCCGAAGTACTGTTAGTGGCCGATATAGATGTTCCATTACTTGCGACACATTTATAACATCATACATGTGCCACAAGCCGTCACGTATGAGTTGTTCATAAGATGTATACTCAAAGGACAAACGCTTTTCGCGCACATTTTCTGTCATCATCTCGACAAACCTGCTGTGTGGAGCGTCGATGTCTACCATATCAACCCAATAACCCATACAATAACCAACACACCCCGTATTCCCAAAAGCTGACCCAAAGTCCAACAGGTGTTTCTTATTTCTTATCGCATCTTCCAGTTCTGTATATATCCATTCGTCGGTGTGAAGTTTATTCGGTTCAACTGTTTCATCCAACGGGACTTTGGATAACAAATGAGCACTGTAAAGGAAATTGTCTTTGTAAAAGGCTTCAATTTGCTCACTTGTGTTTCTTGGTTTTGCGTACCATCGACGGCGCATTTCCAAATTCCACGTGATATTGTCTGTACATTGCTTCTGCAACATACAAAGTTGCGTATTATCAATATGCCATGTATCCAGCAATAATTCTCTAAAGGTCATCGGTATTTCTCTATCACATCAAGCATGTACTGTGCTCGCGCTTCCACAGTATGGTTATTCAAAAGATGTTGTTGACCTGCTTTTGCAATTGTCTGGCGCTTTTCTTCATGATAGAGACAGTGCCCAACCAACCACGGGAGTGTGTTTTCATCAAAGTAAAACAGATGTTTGCCATCAATAAACTCATTGGGAACTACTTGTAAGGTTTCTTCTGCTAATACCAAACAACCTGATGCCAAACATTCCCAAAATCTTACAGTATCGTATCCGAAGCCTCTGACTGTAATTCCTATTTTTGCCCGCGCCAATAACCCCATATATTCGTCCCACACCGGAAGATTATGACTTACAGCCCCTACATAGTGAATATCCAACTGAGTTAGGATTCGATGAATTCGCCATCGTCTTGGGTGATTATCATTAGCCAGGAAAACAACATCAACAGGTCTCTCAGTCAATGGATCAACTGCCGGAAAAGGAGATGCAAAAGGTAACGGGAAACAGTTGGAGGGGTAAATACGATGATATAGATATTCCCGCTTGAATATCAGATCTAGTTGCAATACCTTTATCTGTTCGTCTTTGAAAGATGGGGAATCTTCTCCGTCAACCAACACTCGCAATATACTGCTATCTAGTGATGTAACCTCTTCCTCCATGTCATATCCGAAAATACAAACATCAAATCCGCTATCATACCCAGAGGAAGACTCCTCTGTCAGTTCTCCGGTATAAGAGCTAAATGGGAATTTAGCTTTATATGGAGGTCGGTAGACAACTTGTACACCAAGTCGTTGTAACCCCAAGCATACCATAAAGTATAGATAATCGGGTTCTGGTGTATGGACAGCAAGGATTTTCATTCAATAATAGCCCTCTGTTCGTTCAGATTGCTATCTAGCCAACAAACTTCAAACGGCTCAATTGCATCCATAAATCTTGGATCCGTAACATCTGTGTCTCCATTCCATTTTTCCTTGTAAGTTCGCCGTGAGTCACTCATCAATTTTGCTGGATTCAGAAATGCTGCATTTTCATCGAACGTTTTACCCCATTCATGATAAAGAATCGAATATGGCAGCATAAAAGAAGGCAACCCTTCCTTCGCCAACTTCGTACCAAAATCTATTTCTTCATAAAATGAACGGAAACGTTCATCAAAACCACCTACAAGATCATAATATTCTCTGCGAAAAGCAAAGCAACTTCCGACCGCAACCATTACACGTGAAGGATAAGGTGAATGAGACTGTTCATCCTGACGCAGCAGCCTCTTATCGTGTGGATCCCGATAAATTTCGATGGGGTCTTCAGAATCAAGAATTGCCTCAATGTCCGCATGAACAATGTAGTAAAAGTTCCAGCCAACTACACCAGCATTAGGGTTGTTCTCTAAAAAGTATAACCCCGCTGTTAACCAGTGTCTCGATACCAGAATATCATCATTCAGCAATACGATGTAATCACTATTGCCATAGTTTACAATGTCGTTCCAGGATTTAGAAATGCCCTGATTTTCACGATGGCAAATAATCGGTACGCCATAGTGTTTAGCACACCAAATTGAGTTTTCAAAATGTTCACCATGAGATCCATCATCCAAAAGAAGCAAATCAATCTTAACACCGTCCGGGCGATCATCCCATTTTTGAATAGAACGGAGACAATTGCTCATACGATGTGCTCCATTGAATGTAATAATGCCAACAGTAACTGACCTCATACAGTAGCCCTCTCAAAATCAATCAAGCTGCTTGTCTGGTGGACTGAACATATTGAACGTATCT
>CAYMPA010000228.1:0-3275 GCA_964392105.1 uncultured Enterobacteriaceae bacterium | reverse complement strand
ATTGTCCTAATATGTCGGCACTTATTGGTAAGTACCTATCAATTAGGACAAGTGTAAATTATCTACCTACAGCAAGTGGCGAAACAAACCCTTGGAAAACTGGCTTGCTGTAATCTTCTAAAACTTTATCAACCACGCCGATCTTGACTTTCAAGCTTGATGCAATCGAAGCTTTGTCCACATGGTTCTGCCACAAATAAACCATCTGGCTTATATCCACCTCATCAACAGTTGTTGATAGATATGTCGCTGTCTCTGAGCTGAGACTTGCCCTCATGCATGGCTTGCAGATCTTTCTTGGGAAAGAAGATCCTGCCTCATTGAAAAACAAGTTCCTTGGCCTAGATTTATTGCACGTCTTGCATGGATGCTGTCTCATACTATCTCCTAAATTAGACGATCACGGCAGGTCACTTTGTCGCTCAAAACGACACACAACAGGAAAGGGTAATAGTGCCTGCCGCGCCGTATCTGTTCAGCCTTGGCTAAGGCTTTTTGCCATCTCAAGAACCTGCCTCAAGCATCCTCGCTTCATATGAATGCTCATTAGCCTTCGCCTTACTAGATGGCCGCATGTCTCACATTGAACATGCTGGTTAGCTTCTGCTTTAGTCATTTTAAAAAGGGATGTTGTCGTCTACAGGCTGGCTGCCAAAGTCGGCAGGCTTGTTCGCAAATGGATCAGGCTGTGATTGCTTCTGACCGCCATCGCTCTTGCCGCCAACCAGGTCAAGCTTATCAACACTTACTTCAACCGATGTGCGCTTGTTACCTTCTTTATCATCGTATTCACGGACGCGCAGCTCACCAGAGATAGCAACCTGAGTGCCTTTTGTTAGATACTGTGGCAATCCGCCTTCTGCGCGCGCACCAAACAAAGATGCTCTGATCCAATTTGTGCCTTTATTGTCACCGTAACCATAATCTACAGCCACAGTGAATGAACAAATTGCCATACCGCCTTGTGTGGTTCGCTGTTCACAATCTTTGGCTAGTCGCCCTGTAAAGTTATAAATATTCATTTTTCTTACTCCTGTTTTTTTCGTTCTTAAAAAGGTAGCCCCTGAAGCCAAGAGGAGGGAGGGAGTTTTGGCTCAACAGGGGCATTCGGTTATGATCCAATATTATTCGTAATGTCTTGAACCATGTTTTCAAATTCTTCTAGTCGCTGATCAATCTTATCAAAATACTCTGCGCTTTCGGCGGCTAGGACTCTGGTGACGGCTAGACGCTTATCCTCTACAAACTGTTCACAATAACTGATGTAATCAATCCATTCGCGGCCAGTTTCTTTTAAGTTAAACATGAGCTGCCATCGGTATTTTGAGTCATAGCTTCCACTCTTGATCGCGCTATAATGGACAGATGGAATAACTGATTTAATCTCTACCATTCCTGTGTCGCCAACCAGGCCATCAGGTGAGCATCCAGTGTTTCCATTATCAAAAAAGCCACCATTACTCACATCACAAAAATAATTATCTTCATACAACATTCTCGCGATAGGCTCTTCTGCATGGCCTGCTTCCATATGGACATTGTTATATCTATCACCTGCGATACGACTACCTTTGAGTCTTTCGACAGCAACATCTACCGCATATTTCTTGGCAGGCTCTCCAAAGGCTTTCCCAAAATTTGCCATGATCTTTGCAATAGCAGACCCTGTAACCTTGCCTGACCGCAGCTCTAGCCACTCATCGGTGTTTTGATCGATGTTATGAAACATTGGCTTCTCTCAATAGTTGCTCTAAATGCTTGGATGATAGCTTCCGTCTGGATGTTATCGCATCTGCGTTTCCGTCACGCGCTACAGCCTCAACAGCTTGCGCCCACTGCTTATCATCAGGTGTTAGTGCTGGCTTCTCAGTCACTGGCCTTACGGTGCTGATCCGCAATCCTTCCACAGTGTCGCGTCCGAATTTCACGTTATGGTCAACGTAGACGGTTACAGGCACGTTTTCCCAATCATCAATATATGGTGAATCAGTAAGCTCCTTCAAAGTCCTAGAGTTCACTGCATTCAAGATCATTGGTTTCAATGCTTCACCTTGTCTGATTTCTCTTTCTACAAAATAAGCAGTGTTGAATGGCTCTTTAGATTTCTTTGTTTTATCCAACTCATATTTCACGTTCCTGATCGTGAGGACTGTTGGCTCAACGACATCAGCAGCCGACAAGTAGGGGCTATTGAAAGCCTTTCTATAGTGCGTTTTTTCTTTTACATTACTCATTTCCCTATCCTCCATTCTCATGCTGCCAGTTTTGGTTCACTGATCAGCGCGTAAGATTTAACTTTCTTTATACCGTTCGATGACTTCACATTTATCATTGGCCCATCAATCTCATAACCAAGTTCTTTCAACTCAAAGATACGAGTTGCAGCTTGTAGAGATCCGCAATCCCTGAGTAGGTCGAGTGCTGTTGCTGGCCCTTTGCGTAGTCGTTCAATAATTTGCTGTTTCTGAGACATGATCAGTTCCTCGCACACTTGATTAGGTGGCGAACATTGAAGCCATTAGCAGATAACCATCCGCGAATAGACTCCCAATTCTTGATCCAATAACTTAAAGACTTATTGCCAATAATCTTGGTTCGCTGATGTGGTGAGAAATATGCATGAACTAGTTTTGCATCTGATGAGATTACCATTACGCAGCCTCCGCTAACTTGTATTCTTCATAGTGATCAAATGGATCATCTGGGCCTTCATCTTCATGCTCATCTTCCACAAGGTCTTGAATGAATGCTGTTGCTTCTGAATCCATTTCAGGCAGAAGATCAATTTCACCAAGCTTTACACTAAGCATCTCTAGTTCTGGTGATTCAGCAGGTTCAAAGCGTGTAGCAGCCCTGTGAGAGCCGCGAATTACATAATGAACATCAAGGTCTTGTTGAGATCCAAACATTTCATCAGTAATGGTTACATCATAATAATAGTTACTCATAGTACACCTCCATTCAGAATCTCGATGTTGGTTTCCGTCATTGCCTCGCTGCTGCGTTTTACATGGCGTAGATCGGTTTGCCTTTCGTGTCCTGATGTGGCGAATAATACAGAAGTGTATCGGGATGTCAATACATAAATGTATCACAGGTCAACGTGGGGTGCTAATAACTCTTACTAATCTCTATGTGACTTGTCATATTTCGGTTTGACTTGTCATAAAACAATAAGGAATATTCAACGGTTAGGCGGTTGAAATGTGTTTCATGACAGATGTGACTTGTCATATTTCGGTTTGACTTGTCATAAAACAATAAGGAATATTCAA
>CAYMPA010000227.1:0-3292 GCA_964392105.1 uncultured Enterobacteriaceae bacterium | reverse complement strand
TATCAAAACCAGATCCTTTAGAATGTTTGGTTAAGTCTGAGGTATTACAACTAATACTGCGTGTGCAGGAAGCGCAGGTGCAGTGGAAATACAGTGTCCGGATATTAAGTAAATGCAAAAAGAATATAAACTTTACTATTGGCCGATGATACAGGGTCGCGGCGAGTTCGTGCGCCTTGCCCTGGAATATGCCGATGTTGATTATGTTGACGTTGCTCGCCAACCTGAGCAAGAGGGCGGGGGTGTGCCTGCACTGATACAATTCCTTGAATACAAAGAAATGCAACATCCGCCATTCGCACCTCCGTATCTGAAAGATGATCAATTAATTATTGGGCAGACAGCGAACATCCTCCAATACCTGGGCACTCATCATTCTCTCGCGCCTGACAACGAAACCGACCGACTATGGATACACCAGTTACAATTGACAGTTGCTGATTTTGTAACAGAGATACACGATACACATCACCCCATCGCAGGTGAGCTTTATTATGAAGACCAGAAGGAAGAGGCACTAAGACGTACAGAAAACTTCCGCAACAATCGGCTGCCAAAATATCTTGGTTATTTTGAGAGCGTGCTCACAAACAATCCAGATGAAAATAAGTATCTTGTTGGTGATACAGTCAGTTATGCAGACTTATCACTGTTTCAGCTTATTGCTGGACTGCGTTATGCGTTTCCGAATACGATGGCTAGTATTGAAAGGGAGCATCAGAACTTGATCTCATTGCATGATCACATCGAGACCCTGCCACGTATCGACGCTTATCTATCTTCAGAACGGCGTATACCGTTTAACCAACAAGGCATCTTCCGTCACTACAAAGCACTCGATCTTTGAAGAATTATAAATCAACTAGATATGGTTCAGTGTCTTCATAGATTTAATTCAAGATTCATGACTGTATGCACCTCGGTTGCCTACAAGGATCTCGGTACCCCCCTTGAGGGGGTATCACACTTTGTACCCAATTATTATTAGCCGGTGATGTAGTGTTCGAGTTGTTCGATTATGAATCGCTGCTCAGCGATAATGGATTTCACCAAATCACCAATTGAGACTAAACCGACCAGTTGTTCTCCGTCCATAACAGGGAGGTGACGTACGCGCTTCTCGGTCATAAGGACCATACATTCTTCAAGACTTTGGTTGGGGTTGGCATAAATCACACGCGTAGTCATGATATCCTTGATCAACGTTTCCTTTGAAGCTTTCCCTTTTAGAATGACTTTCCGCGCATAATCTCTTTCGGAAATTATGCCAACCACCTTTCCGGCATCCATCACGAGTATTGCCCCAATTCCTTTGTCAGCCATCAGTTCGATGGCATCATATACTGTGGCGTCCGGATTTATGGAACAGACCTCATTTCCTTTAACATCCAGAATTTGTTGTACCGTATTCATCAGCTTATCCTGTTTGTCTGACTTTAAGTATAGTTAATTGTTCTATTCACAACATGAGTAAATCAGGATAAATATTGTGTGTAAGAATGCCGGGATGACTATTTCTAAAATCGAGTTTGGACACATTGATAAATTCGATAGGACTGAATTACAAACAGTAAGCAAGATTCAATACCTGGCCCCGATGTTTTAAGTGAGTATGACTGCACGGATGCAGGAGGTACGATTACATGGACGTAATCGGTAGAGTCGAGTCTGGAACAGAGACAGAGCAGTTACCGAGAAAACGTCTGAAACAAGTTTTCGAAGACAGAGCCGAGGAGGAATTAAACAAACCTGTCCTGTTTATTGCTACTATATTATCTAATATTAATAGACTAAGACACTGTCAACGAAATCATCCTTGTGAGGATACTTTATGAGCAAGCATGCAAAATTAACCCTCGATGGCAAGGAATATGAGTTTCCTGTTGTTATTGGAAGTGAAGGTGAAAAAGGAATAGATATTTCCAGTCTGCGATCACATACGGGATACATTACGCTAGATCCCGCTTATGTGAATACGGGTTCTACTACCAGTGCCATAACCTATCTGGATGGTGAAAAAGGCATCCTGCGCTACAGGGGTATTCCAATTGAACAATTGGCAGAACATTCCACCTTTGTAGAAACCAGCTATCTGCTGATTTATGGTGAACTTCCTAATAAAGACCAGCTTGATCACTTTTCTCGCTTGTTAACCGAGCACAGTTTGATTCATGAAGACATGAAGCATTTTTTTGATGGTTATCCGCAGTCTGCACATCCAATGGCGATTCTGTCTTCCATGGTCTGCTCACTCTCTGCCTATTATCCGGAATCATTAAATGTCTATGAAAACATGGAGATCCAGTCAACCCGTATGTTATCGAAATTACGTACTATCGCTTCGTTCAGCTATAAAAAGAGCATCGGTCAGCCAATCATGTACCCGCTGAATCATTTAAGCTATTGCGAAAATTTCCTGCAAATGATGTTTTCTATACCGGTCAAAACCTATGAAGTTGATCCGGATATAGTCCGCGCACTTAATATCCTGCTTATCCTGCATGCTGATCATGAACAAAACTGCTCGACTTCTACGGTACGCCTGGTCGGTTCCGGACAGACTAATTTATATGCCGCCATCAGTAGCGGTATCCTCGCTTTATGGGGACCTTTACATGGTGGTGCCAATCAGGCCGTAATTGAAATGCTGGAGGAAATTCAAAATTCAGGAATGAAATGTTCCGAGTTCGTGGATAAGGTTAAAGACAAAAACTCCAAAATAAAGTTGATGGGATTCGGCCACCGTGTTTACAAAAGCTATGATCCACGTGCCAAAATACTTAAAGAGATGACTGATCTGATACTCAGCAAGAAAGGGATAACCGACCCGTTACTGTATATCGCCAAGGAATTAGAAGAGGTCGCATTAACCGATCCCTATTTTATCGAACGGAATCTTTACCCGAATGTGGATTTCTACAGTGGCATACTCTACAAGGAAATGGGAATACCGGTAAATATGTTTACCGTGATGTTTGCCATTGGTCGCTTGCCGGGATGGATAGCACAATGGAAAGAAATGATGGATGACCCGAAGACCAAGATAGGTCGTCCGAGACAGATATATACAGGTGCAACAGAACGACAATATGTGGAAATTGACAAGCGTTGATAGTTGTTTAGGTCTGTTTTGACAAAACATCCTCACTTTTTTATTCTGGCCAAGCAATTGAACGTTTCTTTTTGTCTCGGTTAGGTTTGGGATCTTTAATTGCTTTAAATGATTTTATATATTCAATCAGTGCTGTCCCATAGATTTCATGAGAATTGAAGTTGCGTTTGTAAATAGAGA
>CAYMPA010000226.1:0-3310 GCA_964392105.1 uncultured Enterobacteriaceae bacterium | reverse complement strand
TGCCGTACACAAAAATAGTCGCATCCCATTCTTACTTAACAGTGACGACAGTCTGCTCAATACGGCAACTTCAACTGATCGACGCAACACTTTATCTTAAGGATTAAAAGATGGAGTGTAACTATGGCATACAGAACTCGAATAAAGTACACAGTTGCCCAGAGAACAGAGATTTGGAATCGCTGGCAACGTGGAGAGTCTTTAAATTCAATTGGCCGGGCATTTGATCGGCCTTCATCCTCAATTTTTTGACGGGGTACACCCTTAACTATAAAGGATTAAAAAAGGGTAATCAAGTCCCTTTATTTTATTTCTTTGCGTTTATCTACTTTGATGTCACCACTAACAATCTTCCAAAATTGACCAATCTTCTTAAACATTGCATAGGCAAATGACCTCTCTGCAGCGGGTCCTTCTTCAGGGAAGTATTCTTTTACATTTATATTGAGCATTTCCTCATATTTTTTAATGGTTCTTTTATTATGGATAATTAGTAAAACACGCCATCCGACATAATGACCAAGCCTGAGCATTCCTATTGCTGACTCTAATTCATGGATATCTCCAGTAAAACGAGCAAAAGCGTGACGTTCCTTTTCATGCATATCATCTAGTTGTTTTTTAGATAATTTAGGAAGTTTTTCGAGATTTTCTTTATAGTTTTTCGAGATTTTCATTCTAAATTACAAAGGGTAATGGATATCCCTAGAATAGTTATAATTATAGAAAAGGGCAATATCTAAAATTAATTTATATTACTTACAACACTTTTAAGTCACTCGAGTTGAATATGTCTGAGTGTCTGTATATGGAC
This sequence comes from uncultured Enterobacteriaceae bacterium, assembly GCA_964392105.1. Taxonomy (GTDB): domain Bacteria; phylum Pseudomonadota; class Gammaproteobacteria; order Eutrophobiales; family Eutrophobiaceae; genus UBA7359. Next base: position 2,496 of record CAYMPA010000226.1, on the reverse strand, counting down.
TCCTCCTCAACTGTAAGCAATCCATTTTTATAGTAAGTGGGTTCGACTGCTCACGTATGTCCGGCCTCAAATAAAGTATCACTATTTTAATGCAGGGCCATAATAGGCTATTCGCAATCAATAGGAGCGCTTAATTCTCACTCAACAGCTTGAGGAATTAGAAAAAACCATCCTTTCGTCTTTTTACAAAATACGACCAATCCAAGCATCAAGGGCACTTCGATCAAGACACCAACAACTGTGGCTAATGCCGCACCGGAAGATAAACCAAATAACATAACAGCAGTGGCAATAGCGACTTCAAAATGGTTAGACGCACCTATCAATGCTGTAGGGGCAGCATTTTCATAGGAAAACCTCATGAAACGCGCAGAACTATAGGTTATTGCGAAAATGAAAACAGTCTGAATAAATAATGGAATTGCTATCCAGAGAATAGTTAAAGGATTAGTGATAATGACTTCGCCTTTGAAAGAGAAAAGCAATACAAGTGTCAATAATAATGCAGTGATTGTCACTGGCGTAAGTAGGTGCAAAAATTTCTCTTCAAACCAGTCTTGACCCTTATTAGAGATAATCCATTTTCTGGAGTAAAAGCCCGCTATAAGCGGTAGCGCAACATATATACCAATAGATAAAAGTAATGCCTGCCAGGGTACGGGTAATTTACCTACACCGAGTAAAAATCCACCTAATACACCAAATAGAACCAGCATTATCAAAGAATTGACCGCCACCATTACAAGTGTATGCCCATCATTGCCTTTGGCTAAATATCCCCAAACCAGAACCATTGCAGTACAAGGGGCAATTCCTAACAAGATACAACCGGCCAAGTAACTACGCCATAGTGGAACAGCCAGCATTTTGATACCATCTTGTATCACCACCGTGCCTGAACCGTATTCAGCACCAACAGATAAATCTAATCCAAATGGCATCTTCACATAGTCCAATGCGTCGGCACCGATTAATGCTTTAAACACTATACCGAGAAATACATATGCGATTATGTACATCGTAAAAGGTTTAATAGCCCAGTTAACAAACAATGTTAAGCCAACCGGTCTAATACTCTTTCCCGCTTTAACAACTTCTGCAAAATCTATTTTCACCATAATGGGATACATCATAAAAAACAGACAAATGGCGATAGGGATGGAAATGATTGGCGCACCATTAACAGTGATACTCATACCATCCAGAGTTTTGGCAAGTTCCGGTGCAAATTGTCCCAAGAGAATTCCAAAGACAATACATAATCCAACCCAAAGTGTTAGATAACGTTCAAACACACCCATTTCATGTTTCTTTTCTGTCATATTATTAATCTTAATCTTGTGAAGTTAATTATTTCTTTACGCACAGATGCGGTTTTCTGGACGGTTCGGCATACTCTTTAATTTCTTCAAGTCACTTTTATATTGTTTTTCATTGATACTTCCCTTCAATGCCGCTTTTAATAATTCATTCGCCCATGTTGGCAAATTAGGATTAATACTATAATAAATCCATTGCCCTTCACGTCTATCGATAACGACTTGCATGTCTCTTAAGGAGGCCAGATGACGTGATATTTTGGGTTGTATGAGATCTAATGCATGAGTCAACTCACACACACATAGCTCATCCTCCTGCATTAACAGCATCAAGCTGCGTAACCGGGTTTGATCCGACAATGATTTCAGTAATATTTCAGGTGTTATATTCATGTAATAAATATACGCCTAGACATATATATGGTCAACCATATATATTATGTAGTATCACTTATTTGGAGTTAAGACATGTCTCAGAAAATATATAAAGTTCTGTTTCTTTGTACAGGTAACTCTGCTCGCAGCATTATGGCCGAAGCACTTTTGCAGCGATGGGGACAGGGTCGATTTGAAGTATACAGCGCGGGAAGTATGCCAAAAGGACAAGTAAATCATTTTGCAATTGAATTGCTTAAAGCAAACAATTTCAAAACAGACTCGTTTAGAAGTAAGAGTTGGGATGAATTTGAGAAAGAAGGTGCACCAAAACTGGATTACATATTTACAGTCTGTGATCGCGCTGCAAATGAAGTATGTCCTATTTGGCATGGACAACCTATATCAGCGCATTGGGGTATTGAAGATCCTGACAAACCAGAATTGAGTAATGATGAACAACGTAAATTATCCCAAAAAGCGTTCTGGGTACTAGATCACCGCATTAAGATATTTACAAGTTTACCAATCAATAAACTAGATAAGTTATCCTTACAAAAACAACTTGATGAAATTGGTAAATCTTATCCATAACTTTTGTAAATTTATTGAGACAGCACTATTGTTTGATTAGAAATATATATTTCGTTTTGGTTGAAGTGGCAGTATTAAGCAGACGGTCATTGGTATTGAATAACTGAATCAACCTGGTCGTTAGTAGAAGTTATTAATTAATAGAAAGTAGTGCCTTTGCTCTCCCATAAAACTACCCCGTAACTATGCAAAACAGGTGTAAACCTCC
>CAYMPA010000225.1:0-3361 GCA_964392105.1 uncultured Enterobacteriaceae bacterium | reverse complement strand
AGGACACCGTCATTGTCTCGGGGATCGGGTGTGCATCGCGATTTCCATTTTTTGTTGAGGCCTATGGCTTCCATACGCTGCACGGCCGTGCCTTGCCGGTTGCAACAGGTGTCAAACTTGCCAATGATAAGCTATGCGTAGTGGCGGTCGGTGGTGACGGTGACGGATTTGCCATTGGCGGTGGCCACATTCCCCATGTAGCACGACGCAATCTCGATATCACCTATCTCCTGTTTGACAATGGTATATATGGTCTGACCAAGGGCCAGACCTCGCCGACATCGGCTCTCGGTTTTATGACGACAACTACACCGTATGAAAACCACGATCAGCCACTCAATCCGTTGATGATGGTACTCTCCTACGAGGCGAGCTGGGTAGGTCAGGCGTATGCGGGGAAGCCACATCATCTTGCCAAAATGATTCGTATGGCCATTGAACACAAGGGATTTTCCTATTTACACATTCTCTCACCATGTGTAACTTTTGATAAAACAAACCTTACTTATCAGAATCTTGATATCGCGGTACGTGACCTGCCTGAGGAACATGATCCCGGCGATCGGATGGAAGCCATGCGTCAGGCCGCGAAGACCAAACGGCCCGCACTTGGCCTCTACTACGAGGAACAACGCTCAACCTTGTCTGAAGCACTCGATGAAGTTTCCCGTATAGCGAGTGGTGATGGCAATTCTGCGCACGTCTGATGCTGCATGGCGCGGGATAAAACAATTCACCTCATCACGTTATCTCATTCGGTATCAGACACTCAACTACTAATCACCTGAGCAGCGTAATTGCTCGACATTTTTTCCCAACATTGTTCTATCACCTACACACCCCTCAAGTGGGCTATTTTCAGTAACACCTTGAGGGGTATACCGAGGTCTGTGCAGTCGTGTGCTTCCTCGGCAATTGCTCCAGACATTGCTCTACCTCCTCCTTCCCTGGAGTCGTGCACCCGCAGTATTAGTACGTCCGTGTACATAATTTATTTATGTGTTTAAGCTAGTCTAGTGTCATCAACGCTCCAGGAAATTCTCTCCGATCTGGATAAACAGTTTACCGTTCTTACTGGTGCGGGAATCTCGGCTGAAAGCGGGATACCCACCTTTCGTGGCCCTGAAGGTTATTGGACTGTCGGTTCAAAAGAATATCATCCCCAGGAAATGGCAACCTATGCCATGTTCTCTGAACATCCTGATGAAGTATGGAAATGGTATTTATATCGATTGAGTGTCTGTGGTAATGCAAAACCTAATAAAGGACATCGGGCACTTGTAGAAATGGAACAACGTCTTCAGGACAGGTTTACACTCATTACCCAGAATGTTGATAATTTGCATCTCCGTGCAGGAAGCAGTCCAGAGAGGACATACCAGATACACGGTAATGTATTCTACATGCGTTGTGTGAATGAATGTAAAAAACGGCTCTATCCTCTGTCATTGGAAATATTACCTCGTGATAAAGATCAGGATCTGACGAGTGAAGTTAGAAAACACTTATCCTGTCCTGAATGTGGAGCGGGGACGCGACCGCATGTCTTATGGTTTGATGAATGTTATGACGAACATTATTTTAAATTTGAGAGTGCGATGGCGGTTGCTGCCAAGACGGATGTCCTGATTATTGCAGGTACCTCCGGCGCCACCACCTTGCCAAATCATATCGCGAGTATCGTCTACCAAAATAAGGGAACGATAATTGATATTAATATCGAACAAAATCCGTTTACTGATCTGGCTATCAACAGCGTAAATGGTGATTTTTTAAATATGGCTTGCTCAGAAGGACTTGCCAGGATACTGATGATGATGAAAAACTGACCCTGGTATTTAATATTATTGAAAAGAACGCTATATCTAGATACCCAGCCAGAAATACAGAAACACCATAGCGATAGGGGAAATGATCGGTGCTTATCGTATTGAGAAGATACTCGTGCAGGGTGGTTTCGGTATTATATTAGTCGCGGTTAGGTAATGGGATGTTTTACGGTTTCAAAAACATAAAGGAGTAACTATGCATTACGCAATTTCTACTACATGGGGGCCGACGGATACTACCCGGGCTTCCCTGCCTTTCATCTTTGCAGCCTCTGCCCTGCAGGCGGGTGATACTGTGATGATTATGTTGTTTCATGATTCGGTAACGATCGCTGTGGATGGTGCTCATCAGAAGATGGTCCCTTTCGGACCACCGCCCCGGTTTGAGGAGGTCTTTTCAAACCCTGATGCGGAGATTATTGTCTGTAAGCCCTGTGCAGATGCGCGCGAAATCACGGAGAGTATGCTGACAGACAATTGCACGTTAGGCGGAATGAACGACTTTCATGCCCATGTCTCGCGTGAGGATTGCAAGACTATTTCGTTTTAAAGTTTTTTCATGAGGATATGGCAAGCAATGCTGGCAATTCTGCGTTGCCAAATCCTGATTGGTACGGCCTTACACTTGCTATGAGATCGCAGTTATTGAAAAAACCTTAAGATTATTATTCTGGCGGTTCGGATTCAGTATTAACCTTTGTCGTCTCTTCAGAGGTATTTCCCGGTTGTTCCTCACCATAATTGCCGAGTACACTTTTTAAAAAGCAGAAATTTACCATCCCACACTTATTACATCCTACCGTATTTGCTACTGGACAAATAACCATAGCTCCCCCTTTATACGCTGTATGAAAAAGCCCTCTCATCATGAAGTCTTTTTATAAGTCTTAATGTATAGTCTTTATTTGTTCATTGTCAATGAATGTGATGTCAGGGCGAATAATCATGTTCAATAGCAATATAATTCAATAAGTTAAAGGGAGTAGTTTTTTTAGCTGTAAGCATCCATGTTCGATCCTATCTGCTATTCTTATAAATATGGAAACGACGATTCTCGTAAAAAGCAGCAGTCAGACTGAACCTCGTTCGGTACAGGTCATACAAGATGATTCCGGTTTGTCTTTTTTTTGTGATTGTCCGGCTGGAGAGAGGGGAAGGGTATGTAAACATAAAAAGGCGTTGGCATCGTGTGATGACAGTATTCTCTATGATGATGATCAAAGGGAAAATTTTGGAAAAGTCATGAATTGGGTTTCTCAATCCGGATATCCGGACTTAATGAAAGAATTAAAAGAAGTAGAAAACGGGTTGGAATCAGCAAAGGAAAATACCAGAGAAATTAAAGAGAAAATTGCCCGCGCAATGAATGAAGGACTGAAGTAATTAAGATAGAAGGATAATTGCAGGGGACATTCAATCTATTTTTCAATGAATGTACTGGCAGGAGAAAGAGTTACGATGGTCTGACCTGTATCAATATTTAATTGTAATACCTCAGACTTAACCAAACATTCTAAAGGATCTGGTTTTGA
>CAYMPA010000224.1:0-3454 GCA_964392105.1 uncultured Enterobacteriaceae bacterium | reverse complement strand
CTCTTATCAACGTGCGAACAGGCGTAGGAACCCGCCTGCGACAACCTGCCTGCTCCGAGCCATCAGTATTTCGAATCAGGCATCCAGCCATACCTGCATCCGAATTCTCCGCAACGGTATTCCGCATGCGTTTAATCGTGTCGGGGTATATCTGACAGTCAGGGTTCAGGAAAAGAAGAAGATCACCATCTGCCTTCGGAAGAACCCTGTTTGAGGCCTTGGCAAAACCCAGATTTTTTTCATTCATGATGATCTGAAGGCGGTCATCATCGATTTCCTGCTGCAGATGCTGAATGCTGTCATCTACACTGCCATTATCTGACACAAAGACTTCGACAGGCACGGTTGATGCCAAAACCGAACGAACACAATCCATCAATAATGAACCGCAGTTAAAATTAACGATAATAACTGACGTTTTCCTGTATCTCATATACGGTTCTGCTACCTCGACTGAAACACTGCGTACAAACAATATTGACTCAGATATTTTTCCAGAAACAACCACGGCAATGGCATACGAAACGTTTTCACAACCGTAAAGTCGTGTCTGTCAAACAGGGTTCTCAGGTCATCTTCCGCATAAAATACCTTGTGATCAGGATCCGAATGATACCCTTTAATTCCCGGTACTCCCACTACGACTATCCCTTCCGGTTGCAAGACCCTGGCAACTTCACGCATGGTCGCATCGGCAGCTAGAATATGTTCAAGCACATTATCCATGACGACACTGGTAAAACTATCATTCTCAAACGGGATTCTCCCATCCCGAATCAATTCAGCATGCAAACCCAGTGCGCTACAATATTCAATATTATGCTGATTAATATCGACGCCAATTGCATCTTTCCTAAAACGCAAAAAATCCCCTATGCCACAACCGAAATCAAGCACCCGTCCTTGCAAACATGAGCCAAGGCGCGGATACAGGAACCAGTTTCGATACAAATATCCTGCAAATGACCTTTGTTTCAAGTACTGGAAGTAAGTTTTTTTAGAGAAGTACGAAACCATCGGTTATTTTATCATCAGAATGGCAGTTTTTCCATGCTGAAGCATAAAGAGCCTGGTCAAGCTGAGTTAATTCATTAAGAAGACATATCGTTGAAGGAGGCGATTCATTTATAGGTTGTCGTTTATTTCCAGCATTTGAAAAAACTTTTTCTTTTGGAACGGGCCAACCCAAAGCGTTACAAATAATATCCCTGTCATCTTCAAATGTTTCTGTAAAACCAACATGAGAAAATTCCTGCAAATGTGCCATGGCTAACTCAAGCAAATCCTCCGGATCAAAATCGTCAATCCCTTTCTGATCCAGACAACCCCATCCGTGAGCCAATTGCCACACCTGGTTATTCCATATATGTGTCCGAATTTGAGGATCATTCAAACCTGTCATCAAAAATCCTTCTAGTGTGAGCTTTTTCGCCAGATGATGAACGGGATATTTTTCTGATATGTCATTTCTACAATAATCATAAAATGAGAGTATTCTCTCAACAGGATTGCGTAAAAACACAAAAGAATACCTTGATGGCATAAAGTATCTGGCAAAATCATAGCCAAAGTGGCCAGAAACAAAACTGGCATTCTCAAAATCATCCGGGTTATAGCCAACATAATCACCATGACTGACTACATTGAACTTACAGAAATAAGAGCCCTTCTCAATATACCTAGAAACTCGTAAAGCATTGCGCCCCCAAATAGACTGATAGGATTGCATGGCAAGATCAATCATTGAAGAGCCTGCCGTTTTCTGGATATGTAAAAACAGTGCTGGTTCAGGTTTCTTTCTTGCCAGTGGCCATATCATTAGCTTATGAATCGTCCCTTTTCACCAACATTTATCAGATCGGAGATAAAAAAGGTTTCCCACGATTATTGTATGCCTCCGAGATATCAAATTCACCTTCCGGCATAAGCCCTCGTCCACGTTTGATATAAACAGTATCGCAAGTGATTTCTATCGACTCAATCAAGCCCGAATTAGTTGGGCAAGCCATAACTATCTCAAAAATAAGGTTGGTCATAGCAGACCTGTCTGCCCAGATACCACCATCTTTCTGCCATTGATCCCCCGGCCAGTGCGCCCATGCCCAATCTTCGATAATGTAATATCCACCATGGCGAAGATATGGAAAGATCGTATTGAACGATGACTTTGTTTCATCGAGAAAGTGCGATGCATCATCAAAAACCATATCTATCGCTTCACCCTTAAACTCTTCCTCGATAATCGAGGTTACCTTGGATCTATTAGCCTGATCTATCTCATAATAAGTTTTTATATTCTGAGATAAATTATTCTTGGCAATATATGTTTCAAGCGGGACATAGGGTTTGCAATAATCTATCGCCACGGTTTTCTTAGCGCCGAACAGTTCATGAAAAAGAAGACAGCTTCCGCCTTTATAAATTCCCAATTCACAAATGTTTTCAACCTTTTCTTTTTCAGCCAAATCACAATACTTCTGAATCATTGTTCTGTGCTTTGCAAGAAGAAAGCAGTTACCCGAAGATTCTTTGTTGTTCATTCCAGAGGTAATATCAAGATCAAATATCACCCCCCCCATCTCTAAAGTGTTATCATCAATCCATTGCATACATTAATCTCCTTGAAAACATGCTCGATTTAACAGCGATACCCTAGGGGGAATGGTAACCCTAGGTCTAGCCTAGATTGTTCGAGGATTCATCAACCCAGACTCCACCAGTCAAGATTCAGACCCGTGTCCCCCACCTAGCTAATAAGCTATATGTTGTAACTAGACTGTGCTTTGACAAATCTCTGAAAATAGTCAAATATCAACCAAAGTGCAGGTCCATGTGCTCCCACCAATTTGACGGGCAATACCAGTGGCTGGGCTTTTTCTGCAACGATTTGTGGAACACCATTTGGGGCAACGACACTGGCTGTTGCAAGAACCTGGTCTATTACTAATCCAAACACCCTGTCGAAAAAACTCATTGATGCAGATATTTCATTTAATAATGCAATTGTTTGGGATGTTCATGCTGGGGCGGGGGCAAACTTTGATTTCCGGAGGGTTGCCGCTCATGAGCTGGGGCATGCATTGGGATTAAAGCATGATAATACGTTTTCGGCACTCATGAATACAACTTACAGCAATGCAATCGAAGTACCTCAAGTAGATGATATCAATAGACTTCGTGCATTGTATGGAGGGACTGGTACGAATGCCTCACCACTACCACCCAACGATGTAATCATTAATTTTGGAGTTGGTGCCGGTCTATGGGTCTATAAAAACAATAACGCGTGGGCTATGATCAGCAGTTCGGGTGCGCAGCATGTGATAGCTGCCGATATGAATGGTAATGGCTCGGATGAAGTGGTCTCAGACTTTGGTTCTGGTTTCGGTATCCAAGTCTATAGCAGTGCAACAAACACATGGACACCGTTGCATCCGGTGAGTTCTACAGCTTT
>CAYMPA010000223.1:0-3480 GCA_964392105.1 uncultured Enterobacteriaceae bacterium | reverse complement strand
ATCTTTTATTTCTTTTAAGATAAAGTGTTGCAACGATCAATTGAGGTCACCGTATATAGCGGACACTCATAATGTTGAAAATCCACATGACGTGACAGGCCGAAAAAGAATAAGCAACTATTGGCTTATCAGTGTCTGTATCCGTAACACTTCTTGATCTGAATCAATATCATAAATTTCTCATTTACTACATTGTTTTTTTAATACTTAAAATGGGGAGGTTTATATCATGGCTAAATCATCACCAGATTATTCTCTCAAAATTGATGGTGTTAGAGGAGTCTGTCCCGCTGGCGAGGCCCATGCAGAACAGAATATCGCCGACAAGAAGACCCCCGACCTCTCTTGTGAGGGGCCTTGCATTCGCGGCGATATTGCACGTCTTGCAGCTAATATAGTGTCGGAGGAAGCTCCATATGCCCGCTGTTGCTACGCCGAGACGTTTTTGGTCCCTCATTCGACCATGACGGCTTGGGTGAAGGGAGCCGAGGTGGTCGTTATGATCGACGGCTGTTTCTTGAAATGTATCGGTAGGATTACGGAAAATGTGATCGATAAGGAAAAAATTACTTGGATCGATACTAATCCAATGCATAAGAAATTTGGGGACGTTTTTCTGTATACCGATGTTCCGGAGGAGACACGCAAAGAAGTGGCCCGTGAGGTTGCCAACAAGATTCTGGAAAAGCTGGGGGAAGAGCAAGCAGCAGTGACCTGAAGACACGCCAGGCCAGAACCGACATATAAATAAGCTACCATGAGAGGTGATGACTAATATGCTTCTTTGTCAGTCTGATTCCGGCAACGGCTTGGATCATAATCGGGTTCTTCGTTCTATTCGCATCGACTAAGGCCGAAGGAGGGCTGAGGAAGTTTGGTCAAGTATTGGCAATTTGGGTATTTATCATTGCAACGTTTTTCCCAATTGCTGGTGCCTATATGACAATTTCAGATATGTGTCCAATGGAACAACATTTTGAGGAGATGATGGAAAAGGAATAATTTCTTTAAAAGATAAAAAGCAGACAGCACGGTAATGGACTGCAACAACACATAATATTACTGGAGAACAAAATGACATCTGAGACAAATATGATGGAAATGATGAAAGAGTGCATGAAGGGATGCAAAGTGTGTTCTTTCATTCCAATAACATTATGTATCATTGCTTTTTTATTGGGTTATTTTTTGGATGCTGAAATAGTCAGAATACTCTGGTTGGTATTTTCAGGACTGATTGCCTTATTTGGAATTTTCATTTTATTGATGATGAATACTTTGATGCGGTAACTCAAATTTTTGTCTACTTCTATATTTTTGTCGTATGTCTGCTTCTAGCCGATTGTAAACAATATCATCACATTAACTATTGGGCACCTCCGAAAATAGTAACTTTTTCGTGAGAGCAAGGACCTCGGTACCCCCTTGAGGGGTGTGGAGGAGGTAGAGAATGTCGGGAACACATTCTCGAGGTACGACCCCAGGGATGGGGGAGGTAGAACTAAGTCTGGAACAGAAGTCGAGAACGACGCAGGAAGCCAGAGCCGAGAACCTCAGTGTATGGGCGATACATGAGGACAGCGTACCCTCTTGGGTATTCGAGCACGGAACTGACGCTGCTATCGCGGACCTCGGTACTCCCTTGAGGGGTGAAAATTGCATTTTCGGAGGCACCCTATTGAGATATCTTCCTATAACCTCACTCAGGTTTAAGTAAATCCAGCTTTATTTTTTTAGTATTTGTTCTGAAAGTTGAAATGCTTGTAGGCGAGTTTGCGTAATGTGGTTTTCAGGTATCAGTTTGGTTACACCAACCTTGCGTAATATTTTATCTACCTCTACGCGCATGCCACACAGAATCACATAATCATTATCGCTCTGTGCATTGAGTATTGCTTCTTCTATTGCAAGAGATGCACTACTGTCAATAAATGGCACGTCGGAAAAATCTATAATCAAGGCATCCTGTTCACGATCAGAAGTTAGTAATTGCACAATGTTTCTGGTGGAGCTAAAACTCATGGGGCCTTCAATATGAAACAAAACGATGTGACCATCAGCACGTTCAAGTATACCGGCTTCTTCTTCTGTTAGTTCATGCCAATCACCTACGCCGCCTATCAATTTCATACTTGCTGCTTGCGCATCAGACATACGTTTCACAAAGAGGAGACTCGCCATTACTGTGCCCACTGCAACTGCGGTAATGAGATCGACCAGAACGGTTAATGCAAATGTTGTCAACATGATTAATACACTTGAATGAGGCATATAACGAAAACGGCGCAGGTAACTCCAGTCGATAATATCAAAACCGACTTTAAGTAATATACCGGCAAGTACGGCATGGGGGATATGTTCAGCAAGTCCTCCCAGGCCCATAACCATTAATAACAAAATAATCGCATGCAAGGTACCCGATATCGGTGTACGACCACCCGCGCGAACATTAACCACTGTTCTCATTGTTGCGCCCGCACCAGGAATTGCACCAAACATTCCGGCAGCGATATTACCTATTCCCTGGCCAATCAATTCACGATCAGATTTATGATGTGTGCGGGTAATACTATCTGCTATTAACGAGGTCAATAAAGAATCAATAGAGCCAAGAAAGGCCAATACCAGGGATGACTTTATAATGATTGCGAATTCGTCAATGGAAAACACAGGTACTTGAATGCTCGGCAAGCCTTTCGGAATCTCACCAATGACGGTCACATTTTTCAGAAACAATACACTCAGGATTGTGCCGACTACCAAAGCAAGTAATGGGCCGGGGATAAAACGACTTATGCGTTGTGGAACAAAACAAATAACCGAGAGAGATACAACACCGAGGATTAATGCGTTCATTTCTATATGGCTGAATAATTCAGGTAATGCTAATAGTGATTTTAACGGACCGCCTGCAGCGACCTGACCGACAAACGGCGCCAGCTGTAAAATAATAATAATACAACCTATCCCACTCATGAATCCGGAGATAACAGGATAAGGGACAAGATTGATGTACCGCCCGAATTTTAACAATCCAAAAAGTATTTGAAACACCCCGCCCAACATAACAATGGTAAATGCCATAGCCGGGTTATGCGCAAAATGCATAATAGTGGCTGTCATAACCACGGTCATGGGCCCGGTTGGACCGGATACCTGCGCCGGTGTACCACCAAAAACTGCAGCAAAAAAACCAACAAGTATTGCACCGTACATTCCAGCTAATGGCCCAGCACCAGAAGTAACACCAAAAGCAAGTGCAAGTGGCAAGGCAACAACCGCAGTCGTTAGGCCTCCGTAAATGTCTCCTCGTATATTATTGAGGGAAAATCCGTGAATAAAACGTGTCATATTATGTGTGTGAAAGATTCAACAAATGTGAAGGTTACACAATATCTACTTTTATTGGCGACCTCAACTGATCGACGCAACACTTTATCTTTAAGATAAAAAGATGGAGTGTAAATATGACATACAGAA
>CAYMPA010000222.1:0-3481 GCA_964392105.1 uncultured Enterobacteriaceae bacterium | reverse complement strand
GGCGAGCAAGAGATGTTCAACCGTCATAAATTCATGACGTTGTTCCCTTGCTTCACGGAATGCATTATTTAGTGTTTGTTCCAGTTCTTTATCAAGCATATGAGTTACCTGTCAGGCTTTTTCCATTGTACAAAGAAGCGGGTGCTGGTTTTCACGTGAATAATCATTAACCAGTGATACCTTGGATTCTGCAATTTCATGAGTAAATAATCCACACACACCTTTACCGCTTGTATGAACTTCTAACATGATGCGTGTTGCGTTTTCCCTATCAATCGAAAAAAAAGATTCCAGTATATGAACAACAAAGTCCATTGGCGTGTAGTCATCATTTATCAAGATGACCTTATATAATGGGGGCCGCTTGAGCCTTGGCTTGGCTTCTTGAACTGCCAAGTCTTCATCAAAGTTGTTGTCAGTTTTGTCTGACATGCTCTGAATAACTCCGGCTGCTTAATTTCATAATATCTTGAATACTAATTATAACTTGTGAATTTATATGATACATAACTTTATTTAGTGACTAATCTGATAAATTTCAAGCGTTGTCATAATGTACTGGAATTGGTCATTATTTTCCGAAATTTTGAAATTTAACTGCTCTCATTAACAACATCTTTCAGTTATCAAATATATCGGGTTAATAGTTTGTCCGCACTGGTAAAAAATACATAAAATTAACCATATATTCTGCAATCGTCGAACCAATTTAAAATATCTTCATAATTTACTTTAGAAGTAATCAACCTCTAATGCCAGTTAATTATTTGAAATTTATATATATTTTTTGGTATTGATATGGCTTAAATAATCTTATGAATCATATTTTTGTTAAAATCGAATCCTGTCGAAATCTGTCATAATCTCATCCAAGGGATTCACAGAATTCAAAACTAATGGCATGATATGCGGCCTTTTTATTGTCAGATCGGCTATTTCAAGCATTAAGCTTACTTAACTAGCTGATTTTATTGAAAAATTATATATGTGGAGGAAGTTTTGCTAATGAGCAACGAAGCAGAGATTAAAAAACTTGAGCAGGACTGGGCGGAAAATCCGCGCTGGAAAAATGTTAAGCGTGATTACAGTGCAGCTGATGTTGTCAAACTTCGCGGTTCAGTACAGATAGAACATACTCTTGCGCGTTGTGGCGCTGAAAAACTCTGGAAACTTGTTAACGAAGAAGACTATATAAACTGTTTAGGTGCTGTTACTGGTGGCCAGGCAGTACAGCAGGTTAAAGGTGGTATTAAAGCCATTTATTTGTCAGGTTGGCAGGTTGCTGCCGATGGCAATACCTCAGAAACCATGTATCCCGATCAGTCTCTGTATGCGGTCGATTCTGTTCCAACCATGGTCAAGCGTATTAACAATGCTTTCAAACGTGCTGATGAAATCCAATGCGCAAAAGGTAATAGTGATATCGATTTCTTTGCACCTATCGTTGCTGATGCTGAAGCCGGTTTTGGTGGTGTATTGAATGCATTCGAATTGATGAAGAATATGATCGAAGCGGGTGCTGCTGGAGTGCATTTCGAAGACCAATTAGCTTCTGTTAAAAAATGTGGTCACATGGGTGGTAAAGTGCTTGTCCCTACCCAAGAAGCCGTACAAAAATTGACAGCAGGGCGTTTGGCTGCAGATATCATGGGTGTTCCTACAATTGTATTAGCACGTACTGACGCAAATGCAGCAGCATTGTTGACATCAGACGTTGATGATTACGATAAAGAATTTGTTACTGGTGAACGTAGCTCTGAAGGTTTCTATGTAACCAACGCTGGTATTAATCAGGCCATCTCTCGTGGTTTGGCTTATGCACCTTATGCTGATCTGCTCTGGTGTGAAACCGCAGTTCCGGATATGGACGAAGCAAGGAAATTTGCAGAAGCAATCAGGAAAGAACATCCAGAACAATTGCTGGCTTATAACTGCTCGCCATCTTTCAATTGGAAGAAGAATTTGAATGATGCTGACATTGCAAAATTCCAGAAAGAATTGGGTGCAATGGGCTACAAGTACCAGTTCATTACCTTAGCTGGTATTCATAACATGTGGTACAACATGTTTGAATTGACTCATGACTATGTTCGTCGTGGCATGACTGCCTATGTTGAAAAGGTACAGGAGCCCGAATTTGCTGCAGCTGATCATGGTTATACCTTTGCAAGCCATCAGCAGGAAGTGGGTGTAGGTTACTTTGATAATGTCACCACTGTTATTCAAGGTGGTCAGTCATCCGTTACTGCATTGACTGGATCTACTGAAGAAGAACAGTTTGACGACGCTGCTTCAAAATAAGTAGACTAAATCGTTAGAAAAAAAAACCGGGGCTTGCCCCGGTTTTTTTACGCCTACAGGGAAGTAGGCGGTAGACAACGTCTGGAACAAGTTGTCGAGTAATGATTAACAGTTAATGTATGCTATGGAAAAATGATAGATTGTCAGAAGTGGCGATGTGTCGGAATAACAGATAATCTATAAGATATATCTAACTAAATTATAAAAAAATACCGATATGAAATTATCTGTCATTATTCCTTGCTATAACGAAAAATCGACTATCAAACAAATTATAGATGCAGTTAGAAATTGCACATGGTCTGATCTCGAGATCATTGTTGTTGATGATTTCTCAACAGACGGTACTCGTGAAATACTGGAAAATGATATTAGAGAAAAACTCGATAAGCTTATTTTGCACGATAAAAATCAGGGAAAAGGCGCAGCAATAAGATCCGGTATCAAGGAAGTCACCGGTGATGTTGTTATTATTCAGGATTCCGATCTTGAATATGATCCTGATGAATATGAATTGTTAATGAAACCGATTGTAGATAATCGTGCAGATGTTGTCTTCGGGTCACGTTTTATATCAGGTAGTGCACACCGTGTACTTTATTTCTGGCATCGGCTGGGCAATGGTTTTCTTACATTTCTATCCAATATGTTTACCAATCTGAATCTTACCGACATGGAGACATGTTATAAGGCATTCAAGAAAGAGATTATTGAACAAATCGAGATCGAGGAAAACGGGTTTGGTCTGGAACCGGAATTAACGGCAAAGGTGGCCAAGTTGAAATGTAGAATTTACGAAGTAGGTGTGTCTTATTACGGGCGTACTTACCAGGAAGGTAAAAAGATTAACTGGAAAGATGGCTTACGTGCCATATATTGTATCGTTAAATACAATCTGTTTCGTTAGAGCACCTCTAAAAATTGCCTTTTTGTTCACCTCATCCCTGAGGCTCACCCCTTCGGGGCTGTCACTCAAAATCACTCCCGGCGATTTTGTCCGCGATTTTTACGTTTGGTGCCCCATGCACTTATGTACATGGATGTACTGTATGCCGGTTTTGCACGACTGCATGGACGCAGGAGGTAGAGCGACACAAGGAGTCAAAGCCGAGGAGCAAAAACCGGTCACGAAAAAATCACTATTATTTGAGGTACTCTTGTACAGTTTATGAATGATCAC
>CAYMPA010000221.1:0-3486 GCA_964392105.1 uncultured Enterobacteriaceae bacterium | reverse complement strand
TCGGCATTATTAAAGACTGGACCTCAACCTGGTATGCAGACAGTAAGGATTATGCCAATTTTTTGCATGCGGATATCAAAGTTAGAGATTACATGCGTAAAAAACTGGCTAATGCATCAGTCAGCAGAATTCAGATTGAAAGACCAGCGGGTAATGCTCGAGTAATTATCCATACGGCCCGCCCAGGGATTGTGATTGGTAAAAAAGGTGAAGATATTGAGCGTCTTCGTTTTGAAATTTCAGAAATGATGGGTGTGCCTGCACATGTAAGTGTCGAAGAGATTCGTAAGCCGGAATTGGATGCGTATCTCGTGGCTGAAAGCGTCGCACAACAAATTGAACGACGCATTATGTTTCGTCGAGCAATGAAACGTGCAGTTACAAATACTATGCGTCTTGGTGCACAGGGCATCAAGATTACCGTTAGCGGAAGATTAAATGGTGCTGAAATCGCACGTACTGAATGGTATCGAGAAGGTCGTGTACCGCTTCACACACTACGTGCAGACATTGATTATGGCACTGCTGAATCCAATACAACATACGGCATTATTGGGATCAAGGTTTGGATCTTTAAAGGAGAAGTGTTTGTTGGCCATGAACAGAACGTAGAAGAAGAAACCCAGAAAGAAGAACTCCAGAAGAAAGAAACAAGGGCAAGCAACTAATAGGAATTCGACGTGTTACAGCCTAAAAAAACAAAATTTAGAAAACAAAGTAAGTTACGTAATCGTGGTTTTGCAACGGTTGGTAATAAGGTCAGTTTTGGTGAATATGGTCTGAAAGCTGTTACCAGAGGCCGTATTACAGCCCGTCAAATTGAAGCAGCGCGACGTGCGTTAACACGAAAGGTAAAGCGTGGTGCGAAGGTTTGGATACGAATATTTCCTGACAAACCAATTACTAAAAAGCCTTTGGAAGTTCGTCAAGGTAAAGGTAAGGGTAATGTTGAGTATTGGATTGCTCAGATTCAACCGGGCAGAATGTTATATGAAATGGAAGGTGTGCCAGAAGAACTGGCACGTGAAGCATTTGAATTGGCTGCAGCTAAATTACCGGTTAAGACAACCTTTGTGTCGAGGACTGTATTGTAATGAAAGCAGTAGAACTAAGAGAGAAAACAGCTGAAGAGCTACAGACTCTATTGTTGGAAGAGTTACGTGCTCAGTTTAACTTGCGTATGAGAAAAGGCACCGGTCAACTAGATAAGCCTAGCGAAATGAAAAAAACAAGACGCAATATCGCTCGACTTAATACGCTTATTAATGAGAAGAAAATTGCATCAGGTAAAGAAGCATGAGTACAGAAAAAGCACAAGCAAAGACAGTAACTGGTACTGTAATTAGTAACAAAATGGATAAAACCATTTCTGTGTTAGTTGAGCATACTGTGAAACACCCACTATATGGAAAGTTCATGCGTCGTTCGACTAAATTGATGGCCCATGATGAAGCTAATGAATGTAATGAAGGTGATATCGTAGTTATAGAAACATCACGACCATTATCAAAAAATAAATTCTGGCGCTTACAAAAAGTTGTTAATAAGGCACAAGTTGTATAACCGGGCAAGGGAGAGATAGAGCGCACATGATTCAAATGCAAACAATGCTTGATGCAGCAGACAACAGCGGTGCACGCCGTATGATGTGTGTGAAAGTATTGGGTGGCTCAAAGCGGCGATACGCTAATGTTGGTGATGTGATTAAAGTCAGCATTAAGGAAGCTATCCCTCGCGGTAAAGTAAAGAAGGGCGAAGTTTATAACGCGGTTGTTGTACGTACTCGTAAAGGCGTGCGTAGACAAGATGGCTCTTTGATTCGTTTTGATGGTAATGCGGCTGTATTACTGAATAACCAGTTACAACCAATTGGCACTCGTATCTTTGGTCCTGTAACACGTGAACTACGTGGAGAACAATTTATGAAGATTGTTTCCCTGGCACCGGAGGTACTTTAACAATGAGCCGTATTAAGAAAGGTGACGAAGTTGTTGTGATAGCGGGCAAGGATAAGGGTAAACGAGGTGTTGTTCTTTCAGTACTGAATGAGCTTGATAAAGTCTTTGTTGAAAACATTAATATGATTAAACGTCATACCAAGGGTAACCCGGCGCAGGGTGCACCCGGTGGTATCGTTGAGAAAGAAGCTGCGATACATATTTCCAATGTCGCTATATGGAATCCGGTGTCTAATAAGGGTGATCGAGTCGGTTATCGTCATCTGGAAGATGGTCAAAAAGTACGATACTTCAAATCAAACAATGAAGTAGTGGATGTATAAGGTCGATAATCATGGTCAGATTACAAGAACATTATAAAAATACGGTGATTCAGCAGTTAACCGAGCAGTTTGGTTATAAATCACCTATGCAAGTACCCAAGATCACCAAGATCACACTTAATATGGGTCTGGGTGAAGCTGTCGCGGATAAAAAGGTCATTGAGAAAGGGGTAGAAGATATGACCAAGATTGCGGGGCAAAAACCGATAGTAACTAATGCAAGAAAGTCTGTTGCAAACTTTAAAGTCCGTGAAGGCTGGCCTGTTGGTTGTAAGGTGACATTGCGTCGTGAACGCATGTATGAATTTCTGGATCGTTTGATAGCTATTGCTATACCACGAATCCGTGATTTTCGTGGTCTAAATGCAAAAGCATTTGATGGTCGTGGTAATTACAGTATGGGAATTAAAGAACAGATCATATTTCCCGAGATCGATTATGACAAGATCGATGTACTTCGTGGAATGGACATAGTTATTACCACTTCTGCTCGAACAGATGAAGAAGGCCGTGCATTATTAACGGCATTTAAATTCCCGTTAAGGTCATGAGGTTTATTTAATATGGCAAAGTCATGCATGGTAAATCGCGAAATCAAACGTATTCGTTTGGTTAAGAAATACGCGACTAAAAGAACTGAATTGAAAGCAATTATTAATAATACATCATTGAGTGAAGATGATCGTAAAGTAGCACGTGAAAAATTGAACAAGATGCCAAGAGATGCAAGTCCGGTTCGTGTTCGTAATCGCTGTAATATTACGGGTCGTCCACACGGGTACTATCGTAAGTTTGGATTGGGAAGAAATAAATTACGTGAGGCGGCTATGCGTGGCGATGTGCCAGGCTTGGTTAAAGCAAGCTGGTAAATAGAGAGAATTATAGTATGAGTATGTCAGACCCAATTTCAGATATGTTGACGCGAATTCGTAATTCATTACAGCGAAATAAGCATGATGTGCAGATGCCCTCGTCAACATTAAAAGCTGCAATCGCGAATATTCTGAAAGAAGAAGGTTACATTAATGATTTCAGAGTTGAAGAGCACGATAAAAAGGCAACGTTGACTATTGAACTCAAGTATTTTGAAGGCAGGTCAGTTATCGAGTCGATGGAGCGAGTTAGCCGTCCGAGTCTTCGTAGTTATAAGTCAGTGAATGATTTGCCAAAAGTAATGGGTGGTCTGGGTGTAGCAATTATTTCTA
>CAYMPA010000220.1:0-3537 GCA_964392105.1 uncultured Enterobacteriaceae bacterium | reverse complement strand
TAACCCAGACCCAGACCACAGCCGCCGATAACGCCATAACCCAGGTACAATAACCAGAGTTGACCGGTGAGTATTCCAAAGCCGCCAATCATAAAGCCGCCACCCCAACAACAGGCGGCAACAGTACCGACCATGCGCGGGCCGACTTTTTCCAACCATTTTCCGCCAACGGCAGCAGATAAACCGAGAAAGACAATCGCAACCGTAAAGACCCAGACTACGCTTTTCAGTGTCCAGTCGTCTGCCGCGCTGGTGACAACACCAAGACGTTTGATTAATGATGGATTAAATAGACTCCAGGCGTAAACCGAACCAATACAGAGATGAATTCCTAATGCGGCGGGAGCAATTAACCATCGATTAAACCCTTCTTTCGCTACGATATGTTCTTTAGATAATAGATCAAGCATGTGCAGACATTTTCCCCACTGAAGATATAGTTATTCTTATATAGTTATGTTTATTATTTTTTTATCTACAAGATCTTAGTTTAATTATGTTAGTTATTGTTAAATTATCTTAGTTTCAGGAATCAATGAAAAAGAATCATTTGACTAGGACAGGATAATCAGTATTCTTCGCGATTGAAAGTATTAGGTGCCAACTGTTTTCATTGCAGTTGTCTTAAACGGGAAGTCGGTGCGTTTTGATAACAAGGCCGACGCTGCCCCCGCAACGGTAGGTGAGTTTAAGTTTATTCAATAAGTCACTGTGTCATAAGTAATTAATAGACATGGGAAGGCGAATAAACCGATTGAAATATCACTCACAAGCCCGGAGACCGGCCTGATATTTATTTAATCACGCTGCGGGCGGTTGCGAAAGCGAGTCAATGAAGACAGACAATATCTGTTATATATCCTGATACCTTTCTGATCCCCCAGCTCATATCATAATCTAACGGTGCGGCGGGCACCTTGGGGAATATTAATGTTATTTTTTAGATTTATTTGTTCAGTTTTTATCCCATTTTTCATTTCAAATATTGCCATTGCGTCTGATGCTGAAGAATTAGAACAACTTATTGTGAGTGCTACCCGGTGGGAAACAATTGGCACACCGACAGCAAGTAGTGTAAGCACAATAACACGAGGCCAAATTATTGAATCCGGTGCAAAAAATATTATAGAGGTATTAAAGGGTCAAGGCGGAATACAGATCCAGGATCTATTTGGAGATGGTAGCCGATCTACTATATCAATGCGTGGATTTGGAAATAACGGTGGTTCAAACACCCTTGTTTTAGTTGATGGCAGACGTCTTAATAATACTGATTTAAAAACATCAGATTTAAGTTTTATTTCTTTAAAGGATGTTGAACGTATAGAAATCATTCAGGGAAGTGCTTCTGTTTTATATGGTGATCAAGCAGTTGGTGGAGCAATAAACATCATAACCCGAAAAGTAGATAAACTGAATATTTACGGAGAAGTTGGTTTCGGCAGCTACAATCATCAATACCAAATATTGGATGCATCAAATCGTTTTGAGAATGGTATTGGTATACGAGTGTCTGCTGAAAGACGTTTATCTGATAATTATCGCAATCAAAACGCTCTCGACTATGACAATTTTTTTTCAAATCTAAGTTATGAATGGGAACATGGGGATATCTTTGTAGAATACATTCACACTGATGAAGATATTGAAACACCTGGGGCAATTTTTCAGCAACAAATTGCTGTTTCACGTAAATTAATAGGTCCATTCAGTGTTGGCGATTTTAATGACACCGTTTCCGACACAGGACGAATTGGCGGTTCATTTTCATTGACGCCAAACTGGGAGTTTGCTGTTGAATATACTCATCGTAATGAAGATATCGATGGCTTAATTTCAAATACTGAATTTAGTCAGCATAGATTGGCCCGTTCATTCAATCCACGACTGCGAGGTAATCTTTCTTTCGGCAAACAAAAACTTCAACTTGTAGCTGGTGCTGATATAGAAAATACGGAATATAAAATAATCTCAGGCGTCGGTGACACAATCAATGATCAGGATATGAATGCTGTTTACACACTCATTACATGGCAAATAAATGATCAGTTTTCGCTGACAGGAGGAGTACGGTATGCAGAGATGGAAAACGACAGTTTCAAACGTGATCCTTTTGCTGCCTTTCCATTACCTGTCGATACCTTTGTTAGTAAAGTAAATGTGGATGAACAAACCGCGAATTCGTTCGGTATTTTATTCACACCAACTGGTGCATGGCGCTTGTTTGCCAAACGCGAATCGATTTTTCGTTTTCCCCTAGCAGACGAACTCACAGGAACAGTTGCTTTATTTGACGACCTCGAAACTCAAACTGGTAAATCTTATGAAGCAGGAATTGAATGGCGTAACTACTCGATATACACCAAACTGGTTGGGTATAAACTGGATCTGGATGATGAAATTGCTTTTGATCCATCACTGAATTTTGGCGTTGGAGCCAATATAAACTTCGATCCAACAGAACGATTAGGTGTAATTTATGAGCTGAATGTAACACCCATTGATGAACTGGATATTGGTGTTCAATATTCATATATCGATGCCAGTTTTGATAGTGGGCAGTTTTCCGGCAATCGAATACCGATGGTGGCTGACCATCAGTTACATTTGAATTCAACTTATCGTTTCTGGCCAAACTGGAGCTTGTACGGGGAAATATTTATGATAAGTGGTAGGGTTGCTGGTGGGGATCTAGATGATGCTTTCCCAAACCTGCCAGGCTATGGCATAGGAAATATTAATCTTAGATATGATAATGGAAATTTATCATTTTCTGCAAAAGTGAATAATATTTTAGATAAAGAATACAGTAGTTCTGCGGCTACAGGATTTAGTCCGTTCCTTCCAGGCTTCGGAGGAACAGATACAGGCTTTTTCCCAGCTCCGGAACGTAATTTTATGTTTAGTTTGAGTTATAATTATGATTAATCGATCACGGGGTAATTAACATGATACAAATGAAAGACAAGTCTGTTTTTATATATGGCCTGATTATTCTGGTGATATTGTCACGGCTCATCCCGCATCCGGCAAACTTTACCCCAATTGGCGCACTTGGTCTTTTTGCAGGGGCCTATATTGTCGATCGAAGAGTATGGCTGGTACCACTTTGTGCCTTATTACTGAGCGATTTTTTCATTGGATTTTATGAACCGGTCGCCATGTTATTTGTATACTTGGGATTTACATTGAGTGTTTTTATAGGTCGTTTGGTTTTATCTGAAAAACGCACAGCATTCAGACTTGGTGGAGCCGTTATTACTTCAGCAACTCTATTCTTCATTGTGTCAAATTTCGGAACATGGTTAACGGGTATGCTTTATCCAATAACATTAACAGGGTTGATTGAATGCTATGTATTGGCAATTCCATTTTATGGTAACACATTGTTGGGTGATGTATTTTATGCAGTTGTGTTATTTGGTATTTTTGAAGCTATGCAAGTCTGGATGCAAAAACAACATATCACACAAGCGGCTCAATGAAGTTATAGATAGAAGTTATTTTTATGGGTAAAAGATTAACAAAAATCTTTAC
>CAYMPA010000219.1:0-3543 GCA_964392105.1 uncultured Enterobacteriaceae bacterium | reverse complement strand
AAGAGAAGGGGGCCGTACTGTGGGTGCGGGCGTCGTCTCCAAGATTATTGAGTAATTAGAGATGGCCGAGCAACAACAAATAATCAGAATTCGCCTTAAGGCATTTGATCATCGACTGATCGATCAGTCTACAAAAGAGATTGTCGAGACAGCACGTCGTACGGGCGCCCAAATTAAGGGTCCTATACCACTGCCAACCAAGAAAGAACGTTTTACTGTTTTGATCTCTCCGCATGTTAATAAAGATGCTCGTGATCAATATGAGATTCGTACTCATAAACGTTTAATGGATATCGTTAACCCAACTGACAAAACGGTTGATGCATTAATGAAACTTGATCTGGCAGCCGGTGTTGACGTCCAAATTAAACTTAACTGATAAAGACTGGCGGACATTACAATGACAATAGGAATAGTAGGTCGAAAACGTGGCATGACACGTGTGTTCACTGAAGATGGCCATTCTGTGCCTGTGACCGTAGTTGAAGCTACCCCTAATCATATAGCCGGTTTGATTACGCCAGATACTAAAGGTTATACCGCAGTACAGGTTTCATGGGGATCAAAAAAATCATCAGCATCGACTAAATCAGAAGCCGGTAATTACGCCAAGGCCAACCTCGAAACAGGTGAAGGACTACTGGAATACAGAGTTAGTAATGAAGAGCTTGAACAGTATTCTGCCGGTGCTGAAATCAAGGTGGATATCTTTGAAGCTGGGCAAAAAGTCGATGTTACGGGTACGACTAACGGTAAAGGTTTTGCTGGTGGTATTAAACGACATCATTTTAGTCATCAACGTAATACACACGGTAATTCATTATCACACCGTGCACTGGGTTCTATAGGTCAATGTCAAACACCAGGCCGCGTTTTTAAAGGTAAAAAAATGGCGGGTCAATTGGGTAATGTGAAACGTACAGCCCAGAATCTTGAAGTTGTTCGTGTTGATAATGAGCGCAACCTATTATTGATTAAAGGTGCTGTACCTGCAGTCAAAGGTGGCAAGGTTATTATTAAACCTTCAGTAAAAACACGACAATAAGGCAAACACATGGAACTTACGATTCAAAAATCAGGCAAGAAAAAAGCTGGCACAATGAGCGTTGCCGACAGTGTTTTTTCGGCTGAA
Source organism: uncultured Enterobacteriaceae bacterium (assembly GCA_964392105.1). Classification (GTDB taxonomy): domain Bacteria; phylum Pseudomonadota; class Gammaproteobacteria; order Eutrophobiales; family Eutrophobiaceae; genus UBA7359. The sequence continues at coordinate 2,411 of CAYMPA010000219.1, read as the reverse complement.
TTTAATGAGCCATTGATACACCAGGTTTTAACCTCTTATCTGGCGGGTGCGCGTTCTGGTACCAAGGCACAAAAATCACGATCTGAAGTTCGAGGTGGTGGTAGAAAACCTTTTAGACAAAAAGGAACCGGGCGTGCAAGAGCAGGAACCATTCGTAGTCCATTATGGCGTGGTGGTGGTGTTACCTTTGCGGCAAAGCCGCGCGACCACAGTAAAAAACTGAACAAGAAAATGTATCGTGCTGCGATGCGCTCAATTCTTTCTGAACTTGTACGTCAAGAGCGTTTTATCTGTGTTGATGAATTCGATGTGGCTGAATTAAAAACAAAACTGGTTAAAGATAAATTAGATAGTTTTAGTCTTGGGGAAGTTTTAATCGTAACAGAAGAGTTGAGCGAGAATCTTTATCTTGGTGTAAGAAACATCCCAAAGGTAGATGTAATAGATACTAATGAAATCGATCCTTATTCATTGATTGGTTTTGAAAAAGTATTGATGACGCAGGCTGCAGTTGAAAAAGTTGAGGCATGGTTATCATGAACCATAAAAAATTAATGACAGTATTACTTGAACCAAGAGTGACTGAAAAATCAACACTGGTCGGTGAAGCACATAATCAATATGTATTTAAGGTTGCAAAGAGTGCAAGCAAGCCTGAAATAAAACAGGCAGTTGAATTAATGTTTGATGGTGCTGAAGTCGAATCGGTTCAGGTCACCAATGTGAAAGGTAAAAGAAAAATGTTCGCGCGTAAGTCAGGCAAGCGCGTTAACTGGAAAAAAGCCTATGTCAAATTAAAGCCTGGTTTTGATATTGATTTCATGGGTGGTTGAAAGGTAACAGAATTATGGCACTAGTTAATCCAAAACCAACATCTGCTGGCCGCCGTTCAATGGTCAAGGTAGTTAGTCCTGAGCTACACAAGGGCAAACCTTATGAGCCATTATTGGAAAAGCAAAGTAAGAATTCAGGTCGCAATAACAATGGTCGTATAACTGTTCGTCATCGCGGTGGTGGCTCAAAACAACGTTATCGGATAATCGATTTTAAACGCGACAAAGATGGTGTTCCAGCCAAGGTGGAACGTATTGAATACGATCCTAATAGAACATCACATATAGCTCTATTGCTCTATGTGGATGGTGAAAGACGTTACATCATTGCACCTAACGGCATTAAAGCAGGTGATGAAGTGATGTCGGGTAATGAAGCAAGTATCCATGTCGGTAACAGTATGCCTTTGCGGAATATACCATTAGGTACAACTATACATTGTATTGAATTAAAACCTGGAAAGGGAGCGCAGTTGGCACGTAGTGCTGGTGCAGCAGTCCAGTTAGTAGCCAAAGAAGGACATCATGCAACAATAAGATTACGTTCAGGTGAGATGCGTAAAATCTTGTCTGACTGTCGCGCAACCATAGGTGAAGTAAGTAATGATGAGCATCAGTTACGGTCTTTAGGTAAAGCGGGTGCCACGCGTTGGCGTGGTGTTCGACCAACTGTTCGCGGTGTTGCAATGAACCCGGTAGATCACCCACATGGTGGCGGAGAAGGTCGTACCTCCGGTGGTCGTCACCCCGTCAGTCCATGGGGAACACCATCCAAGGGTTACAAGACCAGAAAGAACAAGCGAACTGATAAATTAATCGTTCGTAAACGTAAGTAATTAAGAGGTATTAATAGTGCCACGTTCAGTAAAAAAAGGTCCGTTTATTGATCATCACCTGTTAAAAAAGGTGGAAACAGCAAAGGAAAGTAATGATAAGCGTCCAATTAAAACCTGGTCTCGTCGCTCAATGGTTATGCCCGAGATGGTTGGTTTAACGATTGCTGTACATAATGGTCGTGATCATATGCCTGTTTATATCTCTGAGAATATGGTGGGACATAAACTGGGTGAGTTTGTATTAACTCGTACCTTTCGTGGCCACATTGCAGATAGAAAAACTTAATTATTAGAATCACAATAATATGGCAACTTCAGCAACATTGAAATTTACACATTTGTCACCGCAAAAAATGCGTTTGGTAGCAGATCAAATTCGCGGTATAGCAGTTGATCGCGCAATTAACATACTTGCTTTCAGTAACAAGAAGGGTGCAGATATCGTTAAGAAGGTACTCGAATCTGCGATTGCCAATGCTGAAAATAATGACGGCGCTGATATCGATGAGCTAAAGGTCAGTGCCATACAAGTAAACCAGGGCCCGACTATGAAACGCTTACGTCCACGCGCTAGAGGCCGCGCAGATAGAATCATAAAGAGAACCAGTCATCTTACTGTGACGGTATCTGAAAACGGAGACTAATATAAGAGCATGGGTCAAAAAGTACATCCAACGGGGATACGCCTCGGCATTATTAAAGACTGGACCTCAACCTGGTATGCAGACAGTAAGGATTATGC
>CAYMPA010000218.1:0-3567 GCA_964392105.1 uncultured Enterobacteriaceae bacterium | reverse complement strand
TCAAATGATGTTATTGAGAAGACGGCCAAAAAGTCTGTTGCATAATGTATTCAATCGCGTTTTTGATCTGAATATCGGTAAGCTCATTCTCACTATATATTTCGGATGGGATGGTGGTCCTTCTGCAACTACTTTGGTCAATGGATCAATGCCTTTGGCAAAGGATGCTATCCATTCATTTTGCTCACCAACCCGAGGGGATTTATTTGAACCACTTTTATGACATGATGCGCAAGTATTGTCATATAACTCCTTTCCAGGCGGAATGTATACAACCGTTTGCTGTTGCTGTACTGCAAATTGTGAAGTGACCTGATCATCCTCACCATCTGGTCTAACACTGGAATCTTCTGTTTGATGGTTAGGTTCAGTGTCCGTCACCGCCTCCTCCAATACATTTCCCTGTTTAAAATTAACGGATGTACTCTCGTCTGAACTTATTGCGACAACTTCGGTTTCAGAGTTTGCAAAGGAAACAGTTTCTATTGTTCTACCAGGGATAGTTAATCCACTTTGTGTCAGCATGAAAAGTAGTGCATTTTCTATTTCTGTATCACTTAGACCTGGATTACCACCTCTGGCGGGCATAGTATTGAAACCTTCCTGTGCATGTAAAACAAGAATATCGAATCCCTGTTCAAGTCGTTTTTCCCAATCACTTCGATTACCCACCTTGGGGGCACCCATTAACCCGGACTGATGGCACGTGAAGCAACTTGTTTTTGCCAGGTTTTCAGCATTTGTACCTGGAGAAGATTTTTCATCAGGGGGCGTTGTAATTACATCCGGTTTGCCAGTACCTTCATTACTACCTTGTATTACGTCTGATATTTGATCCTATGTAACTTGCTTGGCTATTTGAACCTGACCAACAGGCCGTGTTCTTGCATTTATCTCGTCATCTGAGCCTATATTCGATTCATCATTCAGTATAGGTAGCGAAAAATACAACAGGGCAGAAATAGCAAAAATGTATAAAGTAATAACACCAGTATCACTTCTATCTAAATAAGTATTATTCATCGAATTTACTGCGTTGAATTGTATGTGATATTACTATCTTATTATATTTACCGTTCTTAAATGACGTAACAATAATAACAACTAATGATCATATCAATATACAAGGTTATGCCTATTTAACTGGTCAATAGCAACATCAATTATTTCAGAATCTAGCAAACCATTGCGCATGTCATTAATCATATCTGAGGCATGTTTAGTAGCCTCCTCTTCATCTTCTGAATGTATCGAAAACACACCATCTATTGCATCAACAACAGCTATAATCTGAGCTTCAATCATTACATCTTTAATACCACGCGGAAAACCTGAGCCATCCAGTCTTTCATGATGCTGTAAAACTATTTCACTAATTGGCGCTGAAAATTTTATATCTTTCAATATGTCTGCACCAAGTTCAGGGTGTGACTTGAATTTTTCATATACGCTATGAAAATTCGTCGTGGATAGATCTATATTGAATGAAGTATCGAAAAATCCAATATCATGTACACTGGCAGCTATAAAAACTGCTTCCTCTTCAGAGTTTGATAAACCCATTGCCAATGCAACAGTTGATGCCATCTGTGCCACTTGTTGTTGATGCTTTTTCATACATAATGGCTGATTATCGAGAATATCTATAATATTTTCTGCATTGAGATCTTTAAGTATTTTTTTTAAACGACTGCTAATTATTTCTTCAGAACTCATAAGATACTAATCTCTATATCGTAACTAAATTTATGCAAATATTATGACATGTCTACTTGCTTAAATATAATGGATATACCATAAATATCTAATCCGCTATAAGTTACCTTACTACGAGAATATCTAATATCTAATTGTTTTCACTTACCTTTTGATACATCTCTGTAACTCTTTCCATGATTTGTAACATTTTCTCGCTGGCATCCAATACAATCAGAGGAAAGTGTTCATCCCGACTGAAATTTAATGAACTGTTCAACCATGCCCATTGCAGTTTTGCGACCTCAAGCTTTTCTTTTATGATGAAAGTATTTTCAGGTGCCTGTACCAGCGTATCCAGTGCACCTTTGAACTCATTTACTACCCACTCTATTTCCGAATTCATTGCAGGTGACTCCTGATTCCACAACCGCAACATGTAGAATTTGGTGAGACGTTGCGATAACATTCTCTGCCTGCCGGAACGGACCCTGAGTGATACCCACGAATATCATGCATCCCATTGATGTTTTTGTAATAGTGTTTTGAATTCCTGTTCGGCCATCTTTATATATTTATCAGACACTATCAGTCTCACATTATGAATCATTTGTAATCCAATAAACACAGTCGATAAAACACGCTTATGCCGCACACTATTGGCCTGAAATTGATAATGATGACCACTTACTACGGTTGCCAATCCCAACAACCACAGCACGACCATCGCCAGACTCGCCAACAACAGTAATATCTGCAAGCGCATCACTGACGATGTACGGTGATACGTTAAATCTAAGCCGAACCGGTGACTCTTTACATCACGGAAACCTTCTTCTATCTGCATTCTTAATTTGTAAATATGCGTGATTCTTTTAGCGAACTTAAATCTAACAGGTAATGACGTAGCCAGTAACCAAGGTTCACGTTGTGCCGCGGCTTTCTTGCGGCTGTAGTGATTCTCTGCGGGTTTACCAAAACGGTTTTTGTGTTTGCGGCCTTTCAATTTGCCGTTATAAATTACGAGCTGACAGTTAATTTGATTTCGTTGTGTCAGGACACCCGCGCCAAGATGTTTGGGCTGTGATGATGCAAAGGCATAACACCGTTTCGCATCAAACCAACGCCCACCTGCTGTCCAGCGCATATAATGGCGATTACGGACACGGCCCACCCAATCCCATCCAAGGGCTTCCACCAGCTTGAATCAGGTCGTTCTAAATCCCGCATCCGTCACCAGTATCGGACGACAATGCGAAGGTAGTAATCTTTTGAGTTGAACAAGTAACTGCTGGTGTGTGATTAATCTCTCCTTCGTCTTTACCGTATGGACTTCCTCATAGAGAGTGACAGCACGACCTTCAATAGCCAGTGCTGCACGCAAGACAAAGTGTTGTTTGTAAGCATCCATATCGGACCAATCAATCAACACGACCGGGCGTGTCTGTGATCCAATCAACTGATGGCAGAGAGCACGATAAACCGGAAGGATTTCATGATGAAGATGGACATTGGATAACAGACGATCTGCACGTTTAATACCATGCTTATGACTGGTCTGACTTTGTATTGACCGTCCGAGGTCGGTCACAGTTAATCGCTGCCCTGTCAACGCAGCCATAACATTCGCTTCGAGTGATTCACGCCGGGTTTTATGCATATCAGTACAGGTATTGTGTATAAATTTGTGTAACACTTTCTGTGCCTGCATGGTGATGACCTCTCTGATGATGGTTTCGTCACTTGTCCAGATTGAAATTCATCATGCAGGTTCGATTTTCAACAATATATATACTTAAGTTATTGTTTTAGATCGCGTTTTTATATTATTTTGTGGGGATAGGTCAGGAACGGACCCCTTTGAAATGGCGC
>CAYMPA010000217.1:0-3578 GCA_964392105.1 uncultured Enterobacteriaceae bacterium | reverse complement strand
TTTTTGCTCCTGTAAAACCAGCATTGCCTGCTTGGATCTCGGTACCCCCTTGAGGGGTGAAAAAGGTATTTTCGGAGATACCCCCATAGATCAGGAATAATATTCAGCCGTGTAACGCCAGGCTTTATCAGGTGAGTCAGATTGCTTGATACCTGCTTTTCTTTTCAATTCATCAAGAAAATGATTCGGTTCATGAATGGATTCCCAGACGACGGGTAAAAAAGTTGCTCGTGCATTATTTTTTGAAATAATTAACCCATCAATATTGGGTCGTAATTGATCAAGTAAATCTTGTTCGTCTTTAAAAGATAGTGGTGTGGCAGGAGTCAATATCGACAAACTTATATCAGCTTGATTATATTCATCAGCAGAAAGTGGTTTAAATCGCGGATCAGAAAATGCAGCAGCATAGGCATATTGAGCTACAGCATTTATTAATGGTGCATTTGCTTCAGTCGTACCTATACAACCACGTAACTGTCCGTTAAGTTTTAATGTAATAAATACCGCATATTTTTTCTGAAGATATTCAGCGTAATTTTCAGTTTCGGGTTTATACGCGCTACCATTTTCCAGGCCTTGCTTAATACTTTTATTTATGACATCAAAAACGAGTTCTTTGTCATCATCATTTAGTATTCGATTATTAAATAAGGCATAAGCGCCATAGCCAACAACACGATCTTTTGTACCTGCCGTGTCGCCAGAATTACGTAGGTCAAGTGTCTGAATATTCATGTTTTTTTCATGGGCAAGTTTTAATAAACCTCGCATTGGCATACAGCCACAGGCTTGATTTGAACCAATCTTTTTATATTCAAAGTTTTCTATTAGATGAGTTGTATCGCTATCAGTCTTACAAGCTGTTTCATAGTCAAGGTAATGACTTAAATCAGAGCTAATAACAATCAAGGTTTCATCTCCTCCCCATAACTCTTCCAGTATTGTAGCAACTTGTTCTGGTTCAGCATCACCGACTAATAAAGGAATTAGTGTAAAGTCGTTTAGTACTTTTTGTAGAAAAGGCACGTGTACTTCAAGACTGTGTTCCTGCTCATGCGCTTCATCAAAAAATTGCACATAGGGATAGTTCTCCAGTTTATTTAAAACTTGAGTGTCGATTGGAACGTTTCCAAGTGGCGTGGCAAAATGCGTATTTGATGTTAATGCTATCCCTTTTACATAAACTCGATGCGCGGGCCCCAATAAAACGACACGCGTAATTTGGGACTTCAATTTTTCAACGGTTAAATATACACTGGCCGCGATTTGGCCTGAGTAGATGTATCCTGCATGTGGTGCAATGACGGCTTTAGGTGGATTGATATCTATTGCTTTTATGTTCAGATATTCATCCAGCATGCTATTCAATTGAGTCACATTCTGTGGATAGAAACTGCCAGCAACCGCGGGTGGTCTAATAGAGATACGTCGTTTATTAGTCGAAATTTCGGTCATGATGTCCACATTAAGTGTTGTTGATTAAATTATAGGACTATTATTAATAGATAGTCATCGAAATACATGCGTAATTAAAGTATGGGTGTTTCTGAAAACAGGATTTTTTTGTGACCGGTTTTTGTTCCTCGGCTTTGACTCCTGTGTCGCTCTACCTCGAGAATGTGTTCCCGACATTCTCTACCTCCTCCACACCCCTCAAGGGGGTACCGAGGTCCTTGGAGTCGTCCTGAGTTCATGCAGTCGTGCAAAACCGGCATACAGTACATCCCTGTACATAAGAGAAAGGACGCGCCTATACATCTATCGCGACAAAAATCGTCGGGAGCGATTTTGAGTGTCAACCCCGAAGGGGTGAGCCTCATGGATGAGGCGAACAACAAAGACATTTTCAGAGATACCCATATATGCAAATAACAGTAAAAACCCGATATTGGCACCAACTTGACGATGGCCGAATACAGTGTGATGTCTGTCCACGGGTATGTAAGTTAAAGAATGGTCAGCGCGGGCTTTGTTTTGTTCGTGCTTGTGAAGATGATCAAATCGTATTAACCACTTATGGTCGATCCAGTGGTTTTTGTATCGACCCAATCGAAAAGAAACCCTTAAATCATTTCTATCCTGGCACATCAGTTTTTTCATTTGGTACAGCGGGTTGTAATCTTGCCTGCAAGTTTTGTCAGAATTGGGATATCAGTAAATCTCGAGAGATGGATACCCTGGCTGATGAGGCTAATCCTGAAGCATTGGCTCAAACAGCGAAAAAATTACAATGCCGGAGTATTGCCTTTACTTATAACGATCCGGTCATTTTTCATGAATATGCCATTGATGTTGCTGCTGCTTGTCATGAGCACGATATTAAAACAGTTGCCGTTTCGGCTGGATATGTTTGTCCGGAACCCAGAGAAGAGTTTTATCGCTACATCGATGCAGTCAATATTGATCTAAAAGCATTTACAGAGGATTTTTACCATAAGATTACCAGTAGTCATCTCGATGCAGTACTGGAGACATTGTCATATATCAAACACTCTACAAATGTTTGGTTGGAAATCACTAATTTAATCATCCCGGGCGAAAATGATTCGGATAAAGAATTGAATCAAATGACAGAATGGATTGTTTCTGAATTAGGCCCGGATGTGCCATTACATTTTTCGGCATTTCACCCGGATTGGAAAATGCGAGATAAACCTCGAACTCCATTACAGACATTACAAAAAGCACGATCTATCGCAATAATTAATGGGCTTCACTATGTTTATACCGGCAATGTTCACGATCGGGATGGTGATACAACTTTTTGCCATAATTGTGGCGAAGAACTCATTGTTCGTGATTGGTACGAGATCAAGAATTGGCATTTAGATCAAGATGGAATGTGCCCGAAATGCAATACAGTTTGTGCAGGAATATTTGATGTAACACACGGAAACTGGGGCTCAAAACGGGTTCCAGTTCATTTAAGTCAACACCGCTTATACTAATTAAATCAATTGCATAAAGTATCTTGAAAATGATCATTTTGCCCTGTAGTATTCGCGACCTCTGATGCGGGGTGGAGCAGTCTGGCAGCTCGTCGGGCTCATAACCCGAAGGTCGCAGGTTCAAATCCTGCCCCCGCTACCAAATTATTGTACTTTTTAGTATTTCCCATCAACGGGACGAGTTTTGATAAGTCTGTTGATATATGAGCTGCCAAATACTTTTCGGACTTATCAGGAATAAGCGTCATCTGACCTAGTAATCTCTCAATCAGATTACCTTTCCCTACATAACCATGTTGCACAACGTTACCTAAGTTAGCCACTACCACTTTTTTAATCGCTTAACTTACATTGGGCAGCATGTCTGGTATACGTGATAAATCGATCTCATCATCCTTTAATGCTGATTTAAGCGACTTCTGTTCCTTCTTCTGTGCCCTAAGTTCCTTTTTAGAATCAGTGATAATTCCCTGTTCTATAGGAAAATTCAATATAGTTTGCTGAATGAGAGTATAGTGATGATAAGTTAATTAAGTACAATCTTGCAGTCAAGACAGTAACTGACGGATTCAATTAGTGATTCAGACTTGATTTAACAGGCGGGGGTTAGATTGAACATCTCCCTCC
>CAYMPA010000216.1:0-3589 GCA_964392105.1 uncultured Enterobacteriaceae bacterium | reverse complement strand
TAATAATATTGTGTATCTATTACCAACGGTAATGTGAAAAAGCCTTGTTCGCTTCAGCCATACGATGCGTATCTTCACGCTTCTTAATCGCTGTACCACGGTTTTCAGAAGCATCCAATAATTCACCCGCTAAACGTAAACCCATATTCTTTTCACCACGATTTTTTGCGGCATCAACAACCCAACGCATAGCAAGCGTCATACTACGAGCGGTTCTAACCTCAACAGGTATTTGGTAAGTTGCACCGCCAACGCGGCGTGATTTTACTTCCACAATCGGGCGGACATTTTCAAGTGCCTTATTAAATACTTCAAGTGGCTCTGGATTACCCTTACCACCAATCTCATCCAGTGCGCCATAGACAATCTTTTCAGCAATAGATTTCTTACCACTACGCATAATAATGTTGATGAATTTTGCCAATACTATATCTCCGTACTTCGGATCAGGCAGAATTTCAGTTTTCTCAGCAACGCGTCTTCTGGACATGGTTCAAACTATTCCTGTATCTATTCTTATATATATGTTTCAAATTAGGACTTAGGTCGTTTCGCCCCGTATTTAGAACGGCCCTGACGTCTGTCACTTACACCCGAAGTGTCCAAAGTACCGCGCACGGTATGATATCGAACACCAGGTAAATCCTTCACACGACCACCTCTAATCAGGATCACGGAGTGTTCCTGCAAGTTGTGTCCTTCGCCACCGATGTAAGTAGTTACTTCATGGCCATTAGTCAGCCGCACACGAGCCACTTTTCGTAAAGCAGAGTTCGGTTTCTTTGGTGTTGTTGTATAAACACGCGTACATACACCACGTTTTTGAGGGCATGCATCCAATGCCGGGACATTACTCTTTATACGTTGTCGTTTACGCGGTTTTCTGACTAATTGATTTATAGTTGTCATAAAAAAATTCTTATATTTCAGTTTATTATGTGCGCAGACCACCTCACCTATCCGAACTGAGCGTATTCAAAACAAATACGTTTACTAATTCCAGTACGGACATGCGGAGAACAACTTCGGATATCCTCGAGGTGCTGTCTGGTGTGTCAGCAGACTTTCCAAAATCCGCCAAGATTTCCAGTACTTAAAACAAAATGACAGGCTGGGAAAACTGGCCCAGCCTGTCAAAGAGGCGGGATTTTATGTCTTTGATGATGATGATGTCAAGGACGATTACAGCTTATTTTTCAAGTTCCTGTCGTGCCCTCCACTGTCTCAGAATCAGACTCATTCGGAGGGATTTCTACATCCTGAATTTCCACATTTTCGGTAGCTGTATCTGACTCAGGTACACTATTTAAACGCTGACGACGCTCGGCATGATAAGCAAGGCCAGTACCGGCTGGAATCAGACGACCAACAATGACATTTTCTTTCAATCCGCGCAGGCTATCACGCTTACCGCTAACGCTGGCTTCTGTTAATACGCGTGTGGTTTCCTGGAATGATGCCGCTGAGATAAATGACTCTGTTGAAAGAGATGCCTTGGTTATACCAAGTAAGATAGGTGCCCATTCAGCAGGTTTTTTGCCTTCTGCCTCAATCCGTTCATTTTCTTCAAGCACTCTTGAGCGCTCCAATTGCTCACCTTTCAAAAATGAAGTATCGCCGGGACTAGTGATCTCAGCCTTACGCATCATTTGTCGTACGATGATCTCAATGTGTTTATCGTTGATCTTTACACCCTGTAGTCGATAGACATCTTGAATCTCAGTGCTGATATAGTTTGTCAACGCTACAACGCCTTTCAAACGCAGGATGTCATGCGGTGTAGGTGGTCCATCGGCAATGCTTTCTCCTTTTTCCACATGCTCACCTTCAAACACACTAACATGGCGCCATTTTGGGATGAGTTCTTCATGCACCTCATCACTCTGACCAGTAATAACAATTCTTTGCTTACCTTTCGTCTCTTTACCAAAACTGATAGTGCCCGAAATCTCAGCCAATACCGCAGGCTCCTTCGGCTTACGTGCTTCAAATAAATCAGCCACCCTGGGCAAACCACCGGTGATATCACGTGTTTTTACAGATTCCTGAGCAAGACGTGCAATAACATCACCAATATTAACCTCTTTACCATCGCTTACATTAATAACAGCCTTTGGTGGTAATAGATAATGAGCGACTTGATCGGTACCCGGGATCTTGAGTTCATCGCCGTTTTCATCAACCAGTTTAACGACAGGACGCATGTCTTTTGCACTAGATGCACGCTGTTTTGGATCCATGATAACGATGTTGGTTAACCCGGTAATTTCATCGACATTGCGGGTAACAGTTACGCCTTCAACAATATCCGAGAATTGAACACGCCCCTTAACTTCAGTTATAACCGGATGTGTATGTGGATCCCAGGATGCTATTTGCTGCCCCGAATTAACACTTTCACCATTGTTTGCAGTCAGGACTGCACCATAAGGAATCTTGTAACGTTCGCGCTCGCGACCTGCTTCATCTAGGATCACAACTTCACCTGAACGAGAGACAACAACATTATTACCACTTTCCTGCTCTAGCCTATTAACATTTTGTAAACGAACAGTTCCGCCATTTTTGACCTCAATGCTGCTTATCGCTGCGGCACGTGATGCTGCACCACCAATATGGAACGTACGCATAGTCAACTGTGTACCCGGCTCACCAATCGATTGTGCTGCGATAACACCAACAGCTTCACCAATATTAACCAGATGTCCGCGACCCAGATCACGACCATAACACATACGGCAGATACCATAACGAGCCTCACATGTGATAGCTGAGCGAACAATAACATTATCAATACCTTTTTCATCAAGTACATCTACCCAATATTCATCAAGTAAGGTACCTGCTTCAGTAACAACTTCTCCGTCAATTTTAACGGCATCAACTGATAATACTCTTCCAAGCACACGTTCTCTTAATGGCTCAATAACATCACCACCCTCAATAATCGGGTTCATAACCAAGCCATTAGAGGTGCCGCAATCTTCTTCTGCAACTACCAGATCCTGGGAAACATCAACCAGACGCCGTGTCAAGTAACCGGAGTTCGCTGTTTTAAGTGCGGTATCGGCAAGACCTTTACGCGCACCGTGAGTTGAGATGAAGTACTGTAATACGTCGAGTCCTTCACGGAAGTTTGCGGTAATCGGTGTTTCAATAATAGAACCATCTGGTTTGGCCATCAAACCACGCATACCGGCTAGTTGCCTTATTTGCGCAGCTGAACCACGAGCACCTGAATCGGCCATGATATAGATCGAATTAAATGAAGGTTCCTTCACTTCGTTACCATCGACATCGATACGAATATCAACACCCAACTTATCCATCATTGCCTTGGCAACCTGATCGTTGGTATGTGACCAGATATCAACCACCTTGTTATAACGTTCACCATCAGTAATCAAACCGGATGAGTATTGCTCTTCAAAATTTTTGACCTGTTCTTCAGCCTTGCTAATGATCTCACTTTTGTTTTCTGGTACTACCATGTCTTCAACACCGATCGATACACCCGCACGTGTTGAATATTTAAAACCGGTGTACATCAATTTATCTGAAAAGATAACAGTCTCTTTTAGTTCCAGCT
>CAYMPA010000215.1:0-3632 GCA_964392105.1 uncultured Enterobacteriaceae bacterium | reverse complement strand
CGATGTGAAAACCACGGAAATCTATACTCATGTGTTACAACAGAACCTCTGCGCTCTCGTCAGCCCGCTGGACGCACTCTAATTCAGTTCGACGAATGACTGTTTGTGGCCGCATCTCGCCGGTCACCGCAGGCTATCAGTCAAAAACCTCACTCTAACTTCTTACAATCCACAGCATGGTCGCGCAGCTTGTCACCTTTTATTTTCGCATGGCTATCGTTCTTGTAATAGAAGCAGCGTTCAAATCCATTATTGTCATAAAGCATCTTCCAATAAGCGTCTGGATAAGCGATGCCAGACTTTCGCAGGCGCTTGGAATATGTGCCATATACCACGCCATTGATAACTGTCACCGAGCCTAGTTTCCGAGCAACCTTCCGCTCATACTTCTCTGCCTTCACCCATGTTTTGCGATTGATCCACTTATATTGTGGAATGATATTTGCCATTGAGTACACAGACCTCAAAGAACGCTTGGAATAGTCAAACGATGCATCCGGGGCCAAGTGACCACGATCAGCATGAAACTCGTTATGTGTATAATCGCTATGCGTGGTTCTGTACCGGGCAGGTATTGCTTTATCAGGATAAAACCTTGGGCGCTTCTTGATGTTGCCTGCGTTCACATTATTGCCATCAAGCGTGTAGCCGACATATCGCGCACCCTTAGCTTTGTAGTCATAGCAAATCTGGTAGAAGCCCTTATCCAATACTTGGTCGCAATTCCGCTTATTTATAAAATCACTAATTTCGGTTGCTAAAGCAATGCTGGGAATAGCAAACAGAGAGCAGGCAAGAAGTACAAAGTATCTCATGATTTGCGCGCTAAGTATTCCTGATGAACTTGCTGCACTTCATCCAACAGTTTTTTCTGAGTAATAATGCCTTTGGCAATAAGGATTCTTACAAGCGCTTCCTGCTCGATATGATTAGACCAAGCTAATTCTTCCCAACTGACTGTTTCCCGTTCTTCTGACATTATTCCTCCTATTGGCACTTCCACACAAGCGCTGCATCAATCGCAGAATGTGGGTCATCAGGAAAGTTGGCTGCCACAGGTTCCAACACATGTTCCAAAGCTCTGATTCCTTCCATCGAGTTTGCTGTCACGAAATTAGCCTTTCGGGTTTCACAATCCCCTGATGGCCAGTTTTGTATTACGCTAAAAACATCCATTCCTGCCGATTGTAGTCTTTCTGCCAGGTATGGTTCACCTTTGATTCTTTGATACCAATTAACCTGTTTCAATGCGTGTAAGCTGCCAAAAAGGCCCACGATGGTAGTGCCTTTCTCAATGTCAGGAAAGTGTTCTGCCATCCACTTGTCACGGTTTACGCGAACACCTTTAGGGGTATCAATGGCATGCACGGTGAGGCAACGTTTCTTCATAATCAGGTCGCCAAACCCTCTCAACATATGTCTGTAAGAAGGGTGGTCGATGATCGGGTGTATGTGGATGGAAGAAAAGGGAGCATCCCCCTTCATGGCTGCATTCAAAGCTTCTTGCTGACTGGATTTAATCTCCAATGCCACATGAAGACATTTACCATTCTTCACATAATTGGAAACAGTTGTTAAGAACCATTCGGTAGAGTCTGCACGACGATGAGTTTCACCGATGATGACAACTTGGTGATCAAAAATAGGCGATGCTGAAACTGGAGTAATGAAAGCAGCAGGCATGACAATTATGAGTAGTATGGCTGTTAGAATTATGTGCCTCATAAAGCTCCCTGATTCATTTCAAACCATAACGGAGATAACAATTCTTTTCTATCACTGAACGCTCACCAATATCTGTACTACGACGGTTACATCTGACCATAATGACTAAGTGTAAAATTATCGACCCATCTTTGTAGATGGGCATATCTTTAACTTGGAATTCCAAAGGTGTCTGTAGTTGTGCGCAGTGCTGCGGCTGACGTTTGCTTCTCTTGCAATTGCAGTAGCTCCAACCTTCACGCCTTTTTGGGTTAATGCTTGGACTGCATGAATAATTTGTGTCTCATTTTTCGTTTTCCTAAGCTGGTTTGTATATGTGGCTCCACGCGATTTCCTTTCCTGGATTGATAAGCTGCTATCTAAATGAGCTGCTCCACGATTTTTTGGAGTGCCAAGATTGAATCTTTTAGCCCATGTCCATTTGGAGATGCTTTTGGCAACACTTCTTATTTCAGAGCATGGTAATGGAGGGTTGAATTGGTTTTCATTTTCACAGCGGCTAAGGATTGCAGAATGCCATTGAATGAATGAACTATAGTCTTTGATATGTCTATATGCCCAGTTGCGAACCTGATCAAATAGTTCACAGTTTCGTCCTTCTTTGAAAGAGATGTCGATAGATGACTGGATGCTATCATCCAGTGTACCGCAATATTCAGATAGCTCCTCCAGGGTGTAACTGGCATTGCAATAATCAACCAGCCAGTGAGGGTGGCATGGGTTTTTGGTTACAAGACCACAATAGAAGGCATCACCACCCAGCCGGTTGTTCAACGTTCGTGCAACTGCGTTATAGTAATTCTTTGGTTTCTCTCTTGATGATTCTGTAAAGGAAACAGGCGTATTAAGTTTAAACATGAGATGGGCATGGGAATTTACAGGATTGATAACTGTAATTGATGGCTGAACACCAATAATGTCTCCAGCCAATGCTGCACCCGGACGATCAATATCAGTTACGATGTAAGTCTTCATCCGCTGATTCAGCGATACATATTTAAAATGTTTAAGCCTTTTCTTTGACCTTATTATTAGTCCGCGAGATAAATTATTTGAGAAATACGGCTTCTTTCCAAGGCTGTTCGAAAATTGAATCAAAGGGTCATTAAGTAATTCAGATAGATAATCCATCCTTCTGGATGGCGGATTTCAAACCGTGCTTGGCGGTAAAACTCACTATTTCATATATGTATTACATTTCATCTGAAATTATTGGGTGTCAAAGACGATAAAAAGTTTTCGAAATTAGTGGCTAACCTGAGATACGCCAAAAAATTATATACTGGTATATCTTGGACTTGGTCGATCACGGCTACCGCTGGAGATCATTGATGTGTTTTCGTTGGTTCTACCGTTGCCGGGCACCTCCACCTACGGTGGACGCGCAGGCGTCGCTCCGCTTTGCGTCGCTCTAAAAAGACTTTTAATAATTTTTTCTTCCCCTTCCAGGGCTATATATCTGATGCACCGTAATGGACACTATTTTGTATCTCGAATTTGGATGGGGGGATTACCCTATATTGAATGACTATGCGGTGAATGAAGCAGGCCTGGTCAGAGTCCGGTAGTTGGCGATGATTATTTTATTATTAGTACAGATCAGATCGGAGCAACGGCTATTGCTAAAGAGGAAATTGAATGGGCGGCAATCACCACCACCTTTGATGTCGAATATGTAGATTGATATAAGGTAATATCACTGTCGCACAGACCGTTTCTATCTATTTAACCACTGATGCCTAATCTTAAATATATAAGTATTATTTATGAATTATTGTAAATACATAAGATATTCTACTTGACAAATGCAATTTTATTAGTTATCAAAATATCAGATAGGCAAAAATGCCTTGTTTACTGCCGAACAGGCAGCTTAGAAAGAAGAAGTACGTTTACTGCCGAACAGG
>CAYMPA010000214.1:2512-3678 GCA_964392105.1 uncultured Enterobacteriaceae bacterium | reverse complement strand
ATTGCTCAAATTTCTCACCCTTTAACTTTTTCTCAAGTTCTTTTATCTTTGTGGCTTCTTCAACAAAATACGGACTACCAGAGGTTAAATAGTCAATATCCAATTCCTGACCGATATTAGCGTCTGGCTGATCTTTACGACGTTCACACTCAGCCAAGTACCACTCCGACAACCATACGTTCTTTTTAGTCGATATTATTGGATGATCACCACGATATTTCCCAGCCCCCTTTATTGGATGCTCAGACCAATGGAATGTTATTACTTCAATAGCACCGATGTCACGTAATTGTGCAAACTTTGTCCCAACGCCAAACGGCGTACTCACCGCTATCCTACAAGGACTCGAATCACCGGTCGATGTCCACGCTTGCTCGTCCGTCTCCGCCCATTTACTAAACTCGTCCATAAAGATAGCCTTGTAACGACCAGATGTACCAAAATTCTCGTTATTACTCTCACCACGGAAATAATTACCATTCGAAGGGTTCTTTAATATATTTACTCCATCATCTCGGTTTCTGTTAAATTTGGCAGGCATAAAAGCAGGATATAAACGATACAAATTATAACGAATCTTCTCAAATAATGTGTCCGATGCACCTTTCTTATCAACAAAGTCTATCTTACGCGATCCCAACAAAAACTCGTTCCCGCTGTCACCTCTCCACCAATACCAAAATAACACCATCAGAACTATCCACGAAACACCCATATCACGGGATTTCTCTATCAATACGTCCTGGCCGTTGTCTATACAATCACACAGCTTCAATACAGCTTCTTTTTGGAAATCAAACAGTAAAAATGGCAACGCTGGCATCTTCGCAAACTCAGGACCATATTGCTTTAACACCCCGGGTCTCGGATCGTGCGTCCATAAATGATTCTCGAAAAACCTCAATATCCCGTGACTCTGCTCAAAACCCTCTGTATAATCCATATTGCAAAATGCAAACTCAGCATCACGCAATACCTTGTCTTTTTCCATACCCTCATACAACGCAGCACGAAACTTCAAGTTCTCAAGCATCTTCGCACCATGAAACAAATACGCCTTACTTAGTGCGCTCATTCTTCTTCCTGAATATCTTGTCCCAATTCTTAGCAAACACCTTGTACTTTACTTTCATAGGACGACGCTTATCACCCTTACCCATAATAAA
>CAYMPA010000214.1:0-2412 GCA_964392105.1 uncultured Enterobacteriaceae bacterium | reverse complement strand
GTAGTATTAACCTGTTTGTTTCTTTGGGTGAACTTCGCCATTGCATCAACTAACTGGTTAGCTGGCAGACCTGTGAGTGTAACACTCATTGTATCGCCCTTTGTCTCAGCTGGCTGTGGGGTATCGTATAGTTTTAACAATGCTTTAGCCATATATATGTAGCGTACGGGCTGTTTATCTGTAGATAGCTTCCGGATGATGTACCTGGCCTGTTTATCGCGCAACCGTTTTAGATGTTGGGACGCTTCAGGCCAAGACCGAATACTGTCGCTTATGACATTGTTTTGATAGGCAAAATCCCAAAGGTTTGGAGTAGTGGTTAAATCGTCGTCTGGTGTATTAATGTAATCATCGAGTAAATCAAGTGCTTCCTGCTTTTGTTCGGGCGTGTATAGTGTTTTATATACGTGATCTGCCAGTGTTTTGGTGTGTTTAGTGGTGGCGGGTTTAAGTGGAACAGATTGTTTCAGGTTGGAACGTTTTGTTTCATTCATAATATTAAGTCCGGTTAATTGGTGTTATGAGGGGTTTTCATTCTCTCCCCTCCCCTAAATTTGCAGAGAAAAAAAATCTTTATCGCTGCCCGACCGACAAGTGTTTTATAGTGTACTTGTTACGCGCCCCGGTCCCGCAGGCCGGTTTAGCTGTCACTTGTTTCGATTTACCCGATCCAATGCACGAATGTACAAAGTTTAGGTCTTGCTCGGTCATACCATTGGCCGACTGTGCACCAATATAATGGGAAAAAAAGTAAAAATCAATAAAAAAATATACTAAAGTGTGATATTGGTCACAGCGCCGGGGTATTCCGTATACGTATAATGTTCCTGACAATAAAACAGGGAGTAAATAAAAAATGGGATGTTTAAAGCTAACGAGTTACGCAACACCAGAACAACTTGAAGCGCGTACTGAGTTTTTGGAATCTAAATGCGATCTGTTTTCGCAAGCCGATTTTAAATATTATGCGGACAAAACCGGCTTAGGGATTGATTGGGTTATGGATCACGCAAAATATTCTGATCCCGATGGTATTTATGGAACTTGTTTAGAAAATGCCATTTTAGACGGCGATTATGATTTAGCAGAATTCTTTATTTAACAAATCAAAGCCGGTAACCCCGGCGGGAGGATCAAAAATGAAGCAAACTATTTACTTGTCAGATTTCCGCGAAGCATTTATCCACATGGGCAGGGGCAAACAATTTTCTTATGATGGCTTAGAGGCGCTGTTCGATTTTCTGGAAGAGTGCGAAGATCCTAACGATGAAATGGAATTAGATGTAATAGCGTTGTGTTGCGAATTTTCGGAATACCCCAGCGCCATTGATTGTATTAACGATTGTGGTTATGGCTTTACACCCTCTGGCACCGACGAAGAAGAGCAAGAGGAAGAAGCTCTTGACTACTTAAATGATAATACAATAGTGATCCCCTTTGATGGCGGGATAATTATCCAAAACTTTTAAATTTATCAACCCCGGAACGGTTCGATTTCCGTTCCGGGATCAAGTAATTATTTAACCGGAGGGTACAAAATGGAAGAAATTACTATTAAAACCTATAGTTTCCAGGAATTATCAGAGGAAGCAAAAGAAAAAGCCATTGACAAACTATGGTCGATTAACGTCGATTATGACTGGTGGGATTATATCTATTTTGATGCCGAGGATATAGGATGTAAAATAACATCATTCGATGTGGATCGAGGGGAAATAGGTTTTGAGTTTACTTCAGAGGCTGAAAAGGTAGCACAAAATATACTTAAGACGCTGATCCCGGATTGCGACAAATATAAAACTGCTCAATTGTTTTTGGAAAGTTATAACAGAACATTAGACAAGTATTGCAATAATGCCGGAGAATTTCAAGAGGATCAGGAATATGAATTTGAGCAGGAAATTAAAGATATTGAAGAAGATTTCAGACAAGCACTCGGTGAAGACTTTCTATCTTCATTGCGCCAAGAATACGAATGGTTAACAAGTGAAGAAAGTATCATTGAGGCTATTATGGCCAATGATTATAATTTCACCGAATCCGGGGAATTATATTAACCTAATACCTGAGGATTATTAAAATGAAAGAGACAAAAACTATCCGCAAAGAGCTTTTAGTCTATCCGTCTACCGTATCGGATGCCAGAAAGTTAATCGAAGCCGGTAAATTCAAGTCATTCAACGACTTTGCTAACCAAGCAATGAAAAACACGATAAAAGGCACCCAGCGGGCCACGTCTGGTAAAATTATTCTGAACAGGTGACTATGGTAGGGTAAACACGAAAGTTTCTTAAATCGCGTCTGATGGCGCATAAAAGAGAGGTGCAAAAATGAAGAAGATTACAAAATCAGCAATCAAGGAGGCGGCGAAATTATGAAATACCGAGTAACAGATACAGATGCTCCGCTACT
>CAYMPA010000213.1:0-3680 GCA_964392105.1 uncultured Enterobacteriaceae bacterium | reverse complement strand
AACCCTAAACCCTAAACCCTAAACCCTAAACCCTAAACCCTAAACCCTAAACCCCACTTCCTAACCCTAGCCCTCATTCCCTAACAGCCCCTGGATAAATCTAATCGTATCGTTTAATGCAATCGTTTGATTTTCTGACCCACTGCGTGATTTATATTCTATTTCACCAGAATCCAGACCTCGTTCGCTGAATACGATGCGATGTGGAATGCCGATAAGTTCCATATCAGCAAACATGACTCCGGGGCGCTCGCGTCTGTCATCAAATATCACATCGATACCAGCTGCCATAAGCTCCTCATAGAAGGACATGATCGCTTCACGCAAGCGTACGGACTTATGCATGTTGATAGGAACTAATGCGAGTTGAAAAGGCGCGATTGTGGTAGGCCAGATAATACCTTTCTCATCATTATTTTGTTCAATCGCAGCGGCTACAATACGTGTGACACCAATGCCATAACATCCCATAGTTAGTGTTATCGCTTTTCCTTGTTCATCCAGGCATGTCGCCTTCATGCTTTCACTGTATTTTGTTCCAAGTTGGAAGATATGACCGACTTCAATACCACGTGCTAAGTCCAGTTTCCCTGAGCCATCTGCTGCCATATCTCCCTTACAGACATTACGGATATCTACAGTAGCTGGAAGTTGTAAGTCACGTTCCCAATTAACACCAGTTAAGTGTTTCCCATCGGAATTGGCACCACACACAAAGTCACAAATATTCCCAGCACTATGATCAACATAAACGGGTATAGAAATATCGACAGGTCCGATTGAACCGACTTCACAACCAATAGCAGACCTGATTTCCTTATTATCAGCGAGGGTAAGTGGACTCATTACACCATTCAATTTTTCTGCCTTTACCCGGTTTAAATCATGATCACCTCTTAATATAAGTCCAATTAAGCCATCCTCTTCAGACTTAACAATTAACGTCTTTAGACATTGTTCTGTATTTACATTTAAAAAATTACTGACTTCTTCAATGGTGTGTTGATCAGGTGTGTCAACAGTTTCCATTATTTGAGTGGGTTTTGGACGGGGTTGATCGGGTATCAATGCCTCAGCTTGTTCAATATTTGCTGCATAGTCACCATTTTCAGAAAAGACAATCTGGTCTTCTCCTGAATCTGCCAATACATGAAATTCATGCGATTTGCTTCCGCCAATATTGCCCGAATCTGCTATCACAGCCCGAAATTTCAGGCCCAGGCGTGTAAATATTTTCGAATACGTTGCGTGCATTTGTTCATACGTTTCTTGTAATGACTCATCGGTAAGATGAAAGGAATAGGCGTCTTTCATCAAAAATTCCCGGGCACGCATAATCCCGAAACGTGGGCGTATCTCGTCCCTGAATTTGGTTTGAATCTGGTAAAAATTGGCGGGTAGTTGTTTGTAACTTCGAATCTCGCGTCTTACCAAATCGGTGATGATTTCTTCATGGGTAGGACCGAAACAAAACTCACGTTCATGTCGGTCATTGATTCTGAGTAATTCAGGTCCATAGTGATCCCAACGTCCTGATTCTCGCCATAACTCTGAAGGTTGAATAGCAGACATCATAATCTCTTGTGCGCCAGCGTGATTCATTTCTTCTCGGACAATGGCTTCTACTTTACGTAAAACACGTAATCCCAGTGGTAACCATGTATAGATTCCAGCAGCTAATTGTCGAATCATTCCCGCTCGCAACATAAGGCGGTGGCTAACTACTTCTGCATCGGCAGGTGCTTCACGCAAGGTAGCAGTTAATAATTGTGATGTTTTCATATGCAGGTCTATACCTTTATAAAATAATATTCTGGTAATTTGTGCGATTCTGATTATTCTCGAAGTTTATCTGACGAATTTTATCAGGCATGGCACTATAAACGGAATTAATCTGCAGGGTAAGTGGCTAAGAATGGATTCAATATTTCGATGCTGTTTTTAGAATGCGTAGTATTGATTCTGGGTATTCTCCTTAATATCTCAGACATAACTTGACCTGGCCCCGGAATCTCAGTAACTTCCCGCAGTTTCACACAATAAACACAGATAATTGGTAAAGGTAGTGGCTAACAAGAAAGAAATACTTCGCGGTGCAGAAATCTTCTGTCGCGCACTTAAAGATGAAGGGATCAAACACCTGTTTGGTTACCCGGGCGGTGCCGTACTGCATATTTATGATGAGCTCTATAAGCAAGAGGATGTAGAGCACATTCTGGTACGCCATGAACAGGGTGCGACCCATGCTGCAGATGGTTATGCACGTGCAACCGGAAAACCAGGAGTTGTACTGGTAACCTCAGGGCCTGGCGCTACAAATGCCGTTACCGGTATTGCCACTGCCTATCTGGATTCAATTCCATTGGTCGTCTTCACGGGACAGGTTCCAACTATCATGATAGGTAATGATGCATTCCAGGAAGTTGATTCTGTAGGTATTACTCGTCCCTGTGTAAAACATAACTTCCTTGTTAAGGATGTTAAAGATCTTGCTGCGACCATTAAAAAAGCTTTCTATGTTGCTACCAGCGGTCGTCCTGGCCCGGTTGTTGTAGATATCCCGAAAGATGTAACAGCGGATACATGCGAATATGAATATCCGAAAGAAGTTGATATGCGATCCTATCGACCGGTTGTAAAAGGGCATCCTGGACAGATAAAAAAGGCAGCAAAATTAATTCTGTCGGCCAAGAAGCCGATGATTTATTCCGGTGGTGGTGTGATCCTGGGTGAGTCCAGTAAGGAGCTTATTGAATTCACACGATTATTGGGTTATCCAATTACAAATACTCTGATGGGGCTTGGTGCATATCCTGCTACTGATAAACAGTTTATTGGCATGCTTGGCATGCATGGAACCTATGAAGCGAACATGGCGATGCATCACTGTGATGTATTAATAGCAATTGGTGCACGGTTTGATGATCGCGTAACAGGCGATCTGGAAAAATTTTGTCCATACGCAAAAATTGTTCATATTGATGTTGATCCATCTTCAATTTCCAAGAATGTCCCGGTTGATATTCCAATTGTTGGTGACGTAAAACACGTACTGAAGGACTTAAATGAACTTTTAAAAAATGCCAAAGATAAGCCTGATGCAAAGGCACTTGAATCATGGTGGAAACAGGTTCATGAGTGGGCTGCAATCGATTGCCTGAAATATGATCGAACAACTTCGATTATCAAGCCTCAGTATGTCGTCGAAAAGTTATGGGAACTGACAAAAGGTGATGCCTATATTACTTCCGATGTAGGACAGCATCAGATGTGGGCCGCACAGTTTTATAAGTTTGATAAACCACGGCGTTGGATTAACTCAGGCGGGTTAGGCACAATGGGTTTTGGTTTGCCTGCAGCGATGGGCGTTAAATTGGCATTTCCGGATGAGACAGTTGCTTGTATTACCGGTGAAGCAAGTCTGGTTATGTGTATTCAGGAATTATCAACCTGTTTACAGTATGGAACTCCTGTAAAAATTATTAACTTGAATAACCGTTATATGGGTATGGTTCGTCAATGGCAGGAATTCTTTTATTCCGGCCGCTATTCCCATTCCTATATGGAAGCCCTGCCTGATTTTGTCAAATTGGCAGAAAGTTATGGCCACATAGGTATCCAGATCGAAAAGACCAGTGATGTAGAAGATGCTCTAAAAGAGGCACTGGCCATGAAAGATC
>CAYMPA010000212.1:0-3753 GCA_964392105.1 uncultured Enterobacteriaceae bacterium | reverse complement strand
CTTAGCCTTGTCGCTAATGCATCGAGATTTTTTTCAGCATTTTCTTGTGCCTGATTAAGCATTTGTTGCTGCACTTCTATCTCTTGACTCCAGATTGGTGCAGTTTGGGTATATAAATTATTAAAAGAACCACGTGTTACATTCAGTGCGTAAAGACTCCCCGCATGAAAAACCAGCAGAGCAGTCGCTATACTTATAATCAGGCAAACACATAGGGTTACTGGCCCAAAAGTAAAGGACAGGCTTTTCTTTCTAAATTTTGATATTAAAAATAATTGCATATAATTGTGCTATATTTAAACCTGTAATTGCCAATCTTATGAATGCTGATAAAAAAAATAAAACCCTACCTATCAGCACACTATTACAAGATAAGCATTCTCCTTTCGCTGATCTGTGTAAAAAAGCCAACTCTATTCAGGAAATAGATCACAAATTAAAAAAACTGCTCGACCCATCCTTACAAGATAAATTTGAACTAGCTAATATAAAAGCAGATGTTGCAATTCTATTAGTTAGTTCATCAGCATGGGCAACCCGACTCCGTTATAATATACCGGCTATCCTTAATGCCTTAAACAATCAATTAAACTTTACTTCTGTTAAAACAATCAGGATCAAAGTAAAAAAACCAATCCTTGATAATCCAGTTTCAAGTAAAAAACCGAATTATCTATCCGATAATTCAGCGCAATTCCTTAATGAAGTTGCAAATAATTTTAACGATCCTCAATTGCGCGCATGTATTATTAAATTATCAAAAAACCGCCTTAAATAACATTAATTTGCAGGCATTACCTGCATAAATGAAATCGGTGCTTTATGTTCATCATCAAAACTAACCAGTTCCCATGATTTCTCGTTAGCAATTAATTCACGTAGTAATGCATTGTTTAATGCATGTCCTGATTTAAATCCCTTGAACGCACCTATTAAACTATGACCAAGTAAATACAAATCACCAATAGCATCAAGAATTTTGTGTTTTACGCATTCGTCATCATACCTAAGACCATCTTCATTAAGAATTCGATATTCATCAACAACAACTGCATTATCCAAACTTCCACCTAATACCAGATTCTTCTCGCGCAATAATTCAACATCACGCATAAATCCAAAAGTACGAGCTCGACTGACTTCTTTAACAAAAGATGTTGTAGAAAAATCAATTTCTGCCTGACAATTATCATCATTAAAAACGGGATGATTAAATTCAATAGTAAATCCCACTTTAAAACCATCAAAAGGTTCAAACATGGCCCATTTCCCTTCCAGCTCAACACGGACTTTTTCTTTTATTCTCAGGAATTTTTTTGCGGAATTTTGCTCCTCAATACCGGCAGATTGTATTAAAAATACAAACGGCCCTGCACTACCATCCATAATTGGAACTTCATCGGCACTCAGATCAACATATGCATTATCGATTCCAAATCCTGCTAATGCAGAAAGTAGATGTTCAACTGTTGAGATACGTACATTGTCTTTGACTAATGTGGTTGAGAGACTGGTTTCACCAACGTATTCAGGGTGGGCGGGAATCTCTACTGCAGGATCCAGGTCAACACGACGAAAGGTAATACCGGAGCTTGCAGGCGCAGGTCTTAAAGTCAAAAAGACCTTTTTACCAGTATGAAGACCTACCCCAGTAGCCCGTATCACGTTTTTTAATGTGCGTTGCCTAATCATTATTGCTTATCGAACTTACTCTCAATAAGGAACTATTATTCTTATCTATTTGTATTATAGGCAATTTCGATCCCAGTAGGACGATCTAGCCCGGAATTCCCCAATTCCGGAATCTACTATAACACGTGCAAACTAAGTTTAGTCTGCTTGTCTCCTCAAAAATGCTGGAATATCAAGATAGTCCGCATCCCCCGATACCGCGCCTTCTTCTGCCTCAGTCGTCTGATTTCGAATGACTGTAGGACGTTCAAAATCTTTGTAATCGACATTAATATCGCCATTTTGAACCAATTTGATGCGAGATGCATCTTCTTTGATCAGATTTCCGAGTCCTGTTGCAACTATTGTGACACGAATATCACCAGACATCTCAGGATCAATAACTGTCCCAACGACAACCGTCGCATTTTCAGAGGCAAATTGCTTAACGATATTACCAACTTCATCAAACTCACCAATAGACAGATCCATACCTGCGGTAATATTTACCAGGATACCCCTGGCACCGGAAAGATTTACATCTTCCAATAGTGGACTTGATATAGCGGCCTCAGCAGCGACTTTTGAACGTTCTTCACCTTGCGCTTTCCCTGAACCCATCATAGCCATACCCATCTCGGACATAACAGTTCTGACATCTGCAAAATCCACATTGATCAGACCAGGACAGGTTATCAATTCAGCAATACCTTGAACTGCGCCTAACAATACATCATTTGCTGCACTGAATGCATTCAACAAGCTCACATCTCGACCAAGTACACTAAGCAGTTTTTCATTCGGTATAGTAATCAATGAATCAACAAACTGACTCAATTCAACAATACCTTCCTCTGCAACAGCTGCACGTTTTTTACCTTCAAAAGCGAATGGTCTAGTTACAACAGCAACGGTCAAGATACCCATTTCTTTTGCGACCTGGGCAACAATCGGCGCTGCACCTGTACCAGTACCACCACCCATCCCCGCGGTAATGAAAACCATATCGGATCCATCAAGTACATCCATTAAGCGATCACGATCTTCCAGAGCAGCTTGCCGACCAACTTCCGGATCAGCTCCTGCACCCAGACCTTTGGTTATATTACTTCCCAACTGTAAAAGAGTTTTTGCACTTGAGTTTTTAAGTGCTTGCGAATCAGTATTCGCGCAGATAAATTCAACGCCTTCTATACTGACCCCCAGCATATGCTGTACAGCATTGCCGCCACCACCACCGACACCTATTACTTTGATAATAGCCGCTTGATTAGTTGCATCGACTAGTTCAAACATGTTGTAACCTCCTGCATTGCAAAAATTATTTTTAAATTTAAAAATTACCTTGAAACCAACTCTTCATTCTTTCCAAAACACCTTTCACACCACCATTAATATGAATTTGTGTCATACCCTCCTGACTCTGCCTTTTTCCAAAAATTAACAAACCTACGCCTGTTGAATAAATTGGACTTTTAACAACATCTGATAAACCTGAAACGTATTGCGGAACACCTAGACGAACTGGCATATGAAATATTTCTTCAGCCAATTCGATAACACCTTCCATTTTTGAATTACCACCAGTAAGTACAATCCCGGCAGCAATCAAACTTTCATATCCACTTCGCCTTAGTTCAGCTTGTACCAGAGTAAATAATTCTTCATATCGTGGTTGTACAACCTCAGCCAATGTTTGACGTGCGAGACGTCGCGAAGGACGATCACCCACACTCGGTACCTCTATACTTTCATCATGGTTTGCAAGTTGTGTGAGTGCGCACGCATATTGAACCTTGATATCTTCAGCATGTTGTGTGGGTGTACGTAATGCGACAGCAATATCATTAGTAACTTGATCCCCAGCAATTGGAATAACAGAAGTATGATGAATTGCACCATCAGTAAAGACAGCAATATCTGTTGTGCCACCACCAGTATCAATCATGCAAACGCCAAGATCTTTTTCATCTTCGGTCAAGACAGAATAACTTGAGGCCAACTGTTCTAGAATAATATCGTCTACCTCCAAACCACATCGACGAACACACTTCACAATATTTTGTGCGGCGCTTACAGCAC
>CAYMPA010000211.1:0-3780 GCA_964392105.1 uncultured Enterobacteriaceae bacterium | reverse complement strand
AACAAGGTCTTTTGCTTCTTTCAGACCA
Source organism: uncultured Enterobacteriaceae bacterium (assembly GCA_964392105.1). Classification (GTDB taxonomy): domain Bacteria; phylum Pseudomonadota; class Gammaproteobacteria; order Eutrophobiales; family Eutrophobiaceae; genus UBA7359. The sequence continues at coordinate 3,752 of CAYMPA010000211.1, read as the reverse complement.
AGACCGGTTATACTGCGAACCGCCTTAATTACAGAAACCTTGTTGTCACCGAAACTCGACATAACAACATCGAATTCAGTCTTTTCTTCAGCCGCAGCGGCGTCGCCACCCGCTGCACCAGGAGCAGCAGCTACAGCAACAGGCGCTGCCGCTGACACACCCCATTCGTCTTCAAGCTCTTTGATTAAATCAACCAGTTCAAGCACAGGCATCTGACCCAATGCTTCTTTGATTTCTTCACGTGAAACTGCCATTTTAAAAATCCTCCAAAAATAAATACCAAACCGATATATAGATTATTTATGCAGCCTGTTGTTTGTCGCGCTGCGCAGCAAGAACCCTGGCAAATTTTGCAGGTGGTTCTGACACAGTTCGGACAAATTTACCAAGCGGTGCTGAAAGTAATCCAAGTAACATAGCGCGTGCTTCATCAAGCGATGGCATACTAGCGAGCCTGCCAAGTTCAGACGGTTCTAAAAGATTCCCATCCAAAGCAACAAGCTTGACCACCAGTTTGTCATTGCCCTTCGCAAAATCACGAACAACTCGTGCAGCACTTCCAGGTTCATCATTAGAAAATGCCAGCACTAATGGCCCGACTAATCCATCACGCATGCACTCAAATTGTGTATTTTCGAATGCTCGACGCGCCAGGGTATTACGTACCACTTTTAGATACACACCCGCTTCACGCGCAGAATTACGCAGTTCAGTCATTTCAGCCACCGTTAAACCGATATACTCGGCCGCAATTGCAGAAGGGGCCTCCGCCGCAACACCAGCAACCTCTTCAACGATTGCTTTTTTTGCATTTAGAGTAAGACTCACTCTTCGCCTCCTGTAAGTTAAATATGTAGTCAACTACATATCTTGACTAAATAGTCTGCCTTGAAATAACTCTCAGGCTGACCGGTTTACGGTGACCAACACAGGAAACCCTGTTATTTGATGACACCGTCTGCACAGGTAAAGCTTAATTACATTAAGACATCTCTCAAGAGAGTCACCTGTGGTCTCTGACGTCTGACAGTTAACTGCCAGTCACAAAGTCTTTATAGAAAACTCTGCACAATTACTGCATTTGGCTACTCTTCGTTAAAAATGCTCGCAAAATACTCATGTACTTACGTGTACACTCCGTTTTCGCAATCATTTTTGCCTCAATTAGCCTGCACTCGTAACATTGTGCAAAGCTTTCTAACAACATTATTAGCTATAAATAATTTGAAAAAACCAATAACGTTATTGTTCTATATAACTACTTCCAAGTAAGCTCAATCTGACAAGCTGGCCTGATCAACTAACACACCAGGGCCCATTGTTGTCGAGAGGCTTACCTTACTCAGATAAATACCTTTAGCAGCACTTGGTTTTGCCTTTTTCAAATCGCCTAGTAATGAGTGCAAGTTTTCAATCAATGAATTGGAATCAAATGACACCTTGCCAATTGCACAATGGATAATCCCGTTTTTATCTGTGCGATAACGTACCTGACCGCCTTTTGCATTTTCAACGGCTTGTTTAACATCATTGGTTACCGTACCCACTTTTGGATTCGGCATCAAACCACGAGGACCTAAAATCTTGCCGAGCTTACCAACGACAGGCATTGCATCAGGTGTTGCTATCACAACACCATAATCGATATCACCTTTTTGCATCGCTTCAGCAAGATCGTCAAAGCCGACGGTATCGGCTCCGGCTGCCTCGGCTGCTTTTGCATTTTCACCTTGTGCAAATACCGCAACCCTGACGGTTTTTCCTGTGCCTTTAGGCAAAACAGTCGAACCGCGTACTTGTTGATCAGATTTACGCGCATCAACACCCAGATTTACTGCAACTTCGACTGACTCATCAAACTTTACTGATGAAATCTCTTTTAATAATTCCAGGGCATCTTTTACAGGATAGTATTTACCAGGTTCGACCTTATCCTGATATGCCTTCACACGCTTGGATAATTTTGCCATAGCTATACTCCCTCGGTTTCAATACCCATACTACGGGCAGTACCAGCTATAGTTCTTACAGCTGCATCTATATCGGCAGCTGTCAAATCAGGTTCTTTAATCTTGGCAATTTCTTCAAGTTGTGAACGATTTACCTTGCCAACCTTGTTACTATTTGGTGTGCCACTTCCACTTTTAACACCCGCTGCTTTCTTCAAAAGAATTGAAGCGGGGGTCGTTTTACTTACAAATGTAAAACTTTTATCTGTATAAACGGTAATAATGACAGGTACAGCTAATCCAGGTTCCAAATTTTGAGTTTGAGCATTGAATGCCTTACAAAACTCCATGATATTAACACCATGTTGTCCTAATGCAGGCCCCACGGGCGGACTGGGATTTGCCTGACCAGCAGGAATCTGTAACTTGATATAATTTTCAATTTTCTTGGCCACGGCCTATCTCCCTGGGTGCAAACGCCTTTCGGCTCCCCGTATAACGGGCACTTCCGAAAATACATTTTTTCCGCAATTGCATCGTCAGTTCCATACTCAAATCATCATGTATTGTATATACACTGTGATTTTGCGTGCGGTACTCACCCCTCAAGGGGGTACCGAGGTCCTTGCTCTCACAAAAAAAACTGCTATTTTCGGAGTTACCCGAACAATAAAAAACTTCTATTTAAAAACTATTCTTTCTCTACTTGTCCGAATTCAAGTTCAACCGGTGTAGAACGTCCAAATATTAAAACAGATACTCGTAAACGGCTTTTTTCATAATTCACTTCTTCAACAACACCATTGAAATCGGTAAACGGACCATCTTTGACTCGAACAACTTCACCCGGTTCAAATAATATTTTTGGCCGTGGTTTATCAACGCCTTCTTCAACACGTTGCAATATTGAATTTGCTTCCTTATCTGTAATTGGTGCCGGTTTATCACTGGTACCACCAATAAAACCTAAAACCTTCGGCGCTTCTTTCACCAGATGCCAGGTATCGTCATTCATTTCCATCTTTACCAATACATAACCTGGAAAAAACTTGCGATCACTTTTGCGTTTTTTACCATCACGCATCTCAACAACTTCTTCAGTCGGCACGAGTATTTCGCCAAACATATCTTCGAGTCCACTACGTTCGATACGTTCCTGTAAAGAACGCATTACCTGATTTTCAAAACCGGAATACGCATGAATTACATACCAATGCTGCGCCATCCTAGCCTCCATGCCCCATCAGCAGACCTATCGACCATCCAAGAAACATATCCAGTAACCACAATATAATTGCCACTAAAATAACCATTAATATTACAATTAACGTTGTTTGCACTGTTTCTTGTCGTGTTGGCCAAACGACCTTACGAACTTCTATCTGAGCATCCTGGAAATAGCCCCAAATCTGTCTTCCTTTTTCAGTCTGTAATGCTATTGCGACACTAATGCCAGCTCCTGCCAGTAATCCAATCACTCGATACAGCAATGACTGATCAGCATAGAAATAAAAACCAACCAAAGCAGCAATTGCTATCAACAATGCCAAGCCAAGCTTGAATGTGTCCAGTTTCACGCTGGCGGTTTCAACATTTGAATTCATAAGTTACGTATTAGTCCCAGGCCAGATATTTCTCTAAATGGCAGGCCAGGAGGGAATCGAACCCCCAACCTGCGGTTTTGGAGACCGCCGCTCTGCCAATTGAGCTACTGGCCTATTCTTTATTTCAAATAATCTGCCCGTTGTTTACTCAATAATCTTGGAGACGACGCCCGCACCCACAGTACGGCCCCCTTCTCTT
>CAYMPA010000210.1:0-3810 GCA_964392105.1 uncultured Enterobacteriaceae bacterium | reverse complement strand
TGAGGTTTGTGGGTTTTTTATTCAAATAAAGTAAATAAAATCACCAGCATATCATCAATTACCAGCCGCCGCCGCCACCACCACCGCCGCCACCACCGGAAAAACCTCCGCCACCGCTGCCTGATGATGAGCCAGGTGCAGTTGATGATGAAGCAACGGCACTGGTGAGTGAACTACCTAATGAAGATGTAAAATTTGAGATGTTATGTGAATGCCAGTTTGAGCCATGATACCAGCCTGGTGAATAGTTTGTATCAGCACTTGCTGCATTCGAAAGAACATTTTCAAATTGTTCTCCCCATTTCTGTTCTATCCCCAAAGCAATGGCAAAAGGCAAGATATGTTCAAATAAGTCAGGTGTCTTACCGCCTGAATATTTATATTCAAGGTCGTATTTTTCAGCGACATCGATATATCGTTTGAAGCCTTCGATTTTGTCCAATAATTCCCGACCAGCCAGTGTTGGCGCTTTGAGAAGTTCATAAAACAGCCAGTTGATCAATGCTGCTACCACAATCATAATGGGGAAACTCCATGATGATTCTTTTGCAAGCATGATGAAAACCATCATTTCGAAAAATAGAAATGGAATAGTAAACGCAGTTGCTGCTATTGCCCCAACAATTCCTGATCCGGATTTTGCGCGTTTCCATGCATGCCATGCATTTGCCAAAAGACCGCAAACAGCCAGGCTCCAGATACTTAACCAAACCATCATAAATATAACAGGTGCCGCCGACGTAAGTTTTATCTGGGAAATAATAGATGTAATCAATACAATAAAAGCGCTTGTAAGACCAAAATAAAAATAACCCGAGTTCGTTATGAAGTAGGTTTTTTCATAGTCTTTTTCGAGTGAATCCTGATGAGCATCGATTGCGACAGAGATTTTTGAATGATTGGATTGTTTTAATACCAGGATATTGCTGGTTTTAAAAAGTTTATTAAGGAGTTTCTTTTCGCCTGCAGCAAGTTCTTTGTCAATCCCGTCTTCTTTTAGAAGACTGTATTCTCCAGCATCATCTTCAGTGATAGTTAGATATCTTTTAACAGCAAGATTTACCAGTGCTGCAGCAAAACAGGACTTGTCATAGCCCATGTTTTTAATAAAACGCATTGATGCAGGTGAGTAACCATCGGGTGGTTCATAATGTGGAAAAATGATACCTTCGACCGGATCTTTACCAACACGTGACCAGACATATAGATAATAAATTATTATTAACAATAATCCAATCACACCAATGTTGACACCGATATTATCCTTTAACAAAAAAAAGAATTTTTGCTTGATGTCGGGTTCAGTAACAAATCCTTTTGGCCAATTAACGACAATACTGAGTCCTTCATGGCGTTGCAGTGTTTCTGTCGTTTGGAAATTTGAGACCGCTTCATGATTTATATTAGCAATATAATTTTTAGCCTTGCTACCATATTTACCTGTAAAACCGGTGAGTGTGATATTATCTGTATCGATCCCTTCTGGAAGAGTGACACGTGCACTGGCTTGTATGATGGGGAAGTCCCATTCATTCCCGGTTACATTCCAATAGAGCTCATCATATTCATCGAAGTAACCCAGTTGCCGGTTTGTTTTATAGGCAATCTCATATTTATGACTACCTTTGGGAATAGTGATATTTTTATTACCTATGTATATGCGAATGCCTTTACTTGACTCTTTAGTATGGTAATTTTCTGGATTTCCATTGCGTCGTACATCGATGATCTCAAAACCAACATTGTAACGGTTACCCATATGATCTTTGTAGTTGAGTGGGAAATCCCGGTATATACCACGTTTAATCTTGTTTTGTTCTGACTGAACAACAATGCTTTCCTTTACCAACATATCAGAGTTTTCCAGAACACGAATGTCGCTGTGATAAGTTTGGATAATCTCTTTTGCAGAGACTAAATTTATGGATAGAAAGAATGAAAAGGTAAAAAATAAAATATGGTTTTTATTAATCCATTTCATGGTTCACTCTCCGTTCAGGTCTACCTGGAAATAATTTGCCGGTTGGATTCTGAAAAAATTTGCTATAAGTAGGTCCGGGAATGATTCAATTCTAGTGTTCAGATTTCTGACAACGCCATTATAGTATCGACGTGCGTACTGAATATGTTCTTCAACATTCGTCAGATTATGTTGTAAATCCAGAAAAGACTGGTTTGCTTTTAAATCTGGATAGGCTTCGGCTAATAGCAGTATTTGTTTGATTTCTGAGTCTAATGCGACTTCTGTATCACCAATCTCGTCAACTTGATTACTCTTCTCACTGCGTGTGCGTAATTCGGTAATGGTTGTTAGTGTTGCTGATTCAAATGCAGCATATTGTTTCACTGCTTCAACCAGTTTAGGAATAAGATCATGCCGGCGTTTCAATTGTACATCAATATCACTCCAGCCCGCCTGAACCCGGATTTTGTCACGCACGAGCAGATTGTAGATAATGATTATCCAGGCAAGTAGTGGAACGGTGATAAATACAAACGCTTCAAGCATACTAGGTATAATTATATATTTATAAATAAGTTAATCATGAGATTAGGTTAATTGAAAGAATTTGTAGCCATTAATTATTATTCATAAGCTAAAAAAATGAAAAAGACATCTATTTCTGCACAGATACTTATTTTATTAGTTTTATATGGTGCAATTATACTTGTATATCTATGTGTCAAAATGCCCGGGGAGACATTGTCTTCTCCTCTATTGCCACTAACTCAATCTCAAAAAGAATCATCGCAGCGACTACAAGATTATGTCTGGCGATTGGCAGGTGAAATAGGTGAACGTCATAATGGAGAGTCTGAAGCGTATAACAAAGCGGCAGACCTTATTGCTGATGCATTCCGACAAAGTAAACTGGTTCCTTATGAAGAAGAATTTGGCGATAAATCACAATATCGAAATATCATTGCTGAACACTATGGAACAACTTTGCCAGATGAGGTCATTATAGTAGGTGCGCATTATGATACTGTCTGGATGAGCCCCGGTGCAGATGACAATGCTTCCGGTATCGCTGTAATGTTAGAACTGGCTCGACAATTAAAATCAAAACAGCTTGCTCGAACGATTCGTTTTATTGCCTTTGCCAATGAAGAATACCCTCATTATTTTACAGATAACATGGGAAGTTTATTTCATGCTAAAAGAGCGTCTGAGCGAGCGGATGATATAAAAACGATGATTTCACTGGAGATGCTGGGTTATTATTCAGATGAATCTAACAGTCAATCCTATCCATCTCCATTTAGCTGGTTTTATCCTGACACAGCAAATTTTGTTGCATTTGTCAGTGATTTTAATTCACGTAAATTGTTAAGGCAAAGTATTGAACTCTTTCGGGAGACCCGGCAATTTCCATCAGAAGGATTAACTGCACCGATTGCATTAGTACCAGATGTGCGGCGTTCCGATCAGGCAGCATTTTGGAGATATAACTATCCAGCTTTTATGGTGACAGATACGGCAGCTTACCGAAATTATGCCTATCATAATATCAGTGATGTTCCGAATAGCCTGAATTACGACCATATGGCACGTATTACAATTGGACTGATAAGAGTAATAGAAAGCTTGGCAAGCGAAAAATGAAGTAAATTTTTTAATACGCGATAAATATCTTACACTATGTGGACTGAGGCGTTAGGGTGAATAAAAATGCCTTGTTTACAGAATACAGAACAATACTACCTGATTTAGTAATCAAATATTATTATTCTTTTAGAAATGTCGTCACCGGGAGGACGCTTTGATGAAAATTATTCTTGCACCGGATTCCTTTAAGCGGACCTTCA
>CAYMPA010000209.1:0-3821 GCA_964392105.1 uncultured Enterobacteriaceae bacterium | reverse complement strand
CCTCCAGCCCAAGAATATTCCCGGATATACCGTGAAGGGCCTTTATTCCATCCTCCCGTGCCTGGGACTGCCACCCATGTGCCTTGATATCCTCTTGGTATAGTTGCCATTTCTTATCTCCTTCTTTGCTCTTATTAAAATCAAAGAGATCCTATTGGGATACTAGGGGTATACCCCGTAGAACCTGACTTCCCTAGCTTCTTCACGTAATCCTTTGCTCTGCTTCTTGTGATCCTGTTACTACTTTGTAGATCCTTAGATAAAAAATATTTATTGTAATAATATTTTTTCATTTTTGCTGTATATCCGGGATTTGCAATTTTAGATTGATTTTTAGAGTTTGTTAAAAAACCTAGCATTGCATTGACTTCACTCTTCGGGATTTTATTGACTCTTGACCCGAGCGATAATATCTTATTTGCAGCAGTTACTGTCTCTTTACTTGGCCCTAAGTTGCCATAGCCAGGGGTAATCTTCCATGGCGACGCATTATAAGCAAGCCATGAATAATTGGACGTCCGCCCTATTTTTTTCTTGGGAGAACCAAAATAACGTGATCTTTTTAAACCTTTAGCCATTTCCCTTATCTCCTTCTTCCAAAGTTCTTATTTCCATAACCCAAACCGTATTTACGCTTCCGGGCTTGTATTTTCCGTCTCAATTCTGAGATTAAACGCCTGCGGCTCTTTGCCACTGTATAGGTCGGGAAAAGAGCGTTTCCTTTTAGTTTTGTTACTGAATATTGTACCATTCATTACCCCTGAAATGTTATGTGTAAATGAACATTTGACTCACCAGATGAGCCAAGACTCATACTGATAGATCTCCCACTGGATAGCTTATCCGCTTGCGTCCTATGAGTTTTATTGTTGGTCGCATATTTTTCTTTCATTCAATCGTAATATATAAATGAATTCATTCATAATTTATTCTTTGGCAACTTATCCATTAAATGGGCAAACTCCCGGCGCGCATCTTCATAAGTATATTTTTCATAGAGACAATCTTCGTTGCTGCAAAACCAGTGGCAGGTCCAACCATAGATGTTCTCCGGCCCCTTCCTCTTAGAGATGTGACGAGGAGGATTGAGAGGGCTCCCGCAGTCGGGGCAAGTCGGGGCTATTTTTGTCCATTCTTTCCACTGTTCTTCCGCTTTGCGTCGCTCATCTTCAACAACCTTCTTTCCTTTTAATACTAGCCTCTCCTGTTCCTTTGCTATTCCCTTGTTCCTAGCTTTCAACATCTCCATAGTATAACCATATCCCACTAGGGTATCGTAGACACATATAGCTGAGGAGAGTGTCTTCTCATCGAAAGCGGCAATAGCCTGTTCAAGCGTTTTCATTAGCATGTCCATTCCCAGTTCCAAATTATTGCAATACAGCCACACCAAACAGTACTATATGCGCCACCCTCACAAATTGAGCTTATCTCGCCCCAGCAAAGCCATGAGCCTATTTGAGTATATCCAGAGGGAGAATAACCTGTTAAACATTCTGTACACGGAGTATCAGTATCAGGGCACTGACTTGCACAATAACCAGGACAATCATTCCCTCCTGCCCATGCAATACTACTACAAGTAAGACCAGCAGGACATCCCGCAGCAGAAGCCTGCCCACCAATCCTTACAACAGATTTATACTTCCCCTGTATAGCAGTCCCATCTAGTTTCAACGGGCCTAATCCATGCTCTGCCCAAGTTCCAGCTACTCCAGGCAGCAGACAAGTATTTCCCGTTGTTACAGTCCACGTTCCTGTCGTACATCTTACGTACCCAGTCACAACCACTTCGCAAGCATCTGTGACGGTTATTGTTGCTGACCCACAAGCCGTAGCATCAGCATTAAGGGTATTTGTCCTGCCAGTCGTTGTGGCATTATCAAGGGTAAAGCCCGTCCCAGATACCGACCAAGTATAAGGCCCAGTGCCGTCTGAAACAACTACTGTCCCAGAAGAACTTCTGGCAATCGTCTCAATGCCCGCATCATAGTCCCATTCAGGTTCTTCCCCGCACAAAACACCGCTGAGCCAACCTCCGCTAAGGGTTCGTGTATCAACTTTTTTTCTGCCATCTTCATCCGTATATTTAATCATTATCCTGATGCCACCAGAGCTTGGTGCCCAGTCCTCGCCAACCGCATCATAATCATCATTTCGCAGCATACTAAAATTGTATATGGGAGAACTGTTTCCATCGTATATAATTTTTATATCATTAATCTTTGGATAAGATGTCTTTATCGGAATATGTAGATCACCATTTTCGTCGAAATAAGGCTCTCCTATTTTGAATATTTCGTCCATTGGGACGTTTACATATGGTATCGAGTCTGGGTTATCCAACATCCATTGAATTTCATCCAGAGGCAAAAGCTCCCAATCAAAATCAAAATCAAATGGCCATGCAAACTCATATTCCATCTCCTGATAGCTTTCGGAATCATAGGGCTGCGTAAACTCCGATTCCGGGAAAGTTCCGGCATTGCTTGTAACTGCGCTTGCAGTTAATGTCCGAGATTGTTCCTGATAGGACTTATCGGAAACATAGGATTTATTCCCATACTCCATTCCCTGGGATGTCGGCTGCAAAGTTGCAAGATTTGTTCGTTTGCTCATTTACCTACCATCCGCAAGCCAAGCCCTAACGGATACGTCTTCAAGGTAAAGCTTTTGGCTAGCTACAGCATTTTCGAACTTTAACGAAATATGATCACATAATAAGTCCACATCAAATCGGTGCCGCCTGGACTCTTCTCCGACGTTTTGAACGGTCATGCTCAATGTTACCGCAGTCTGGGCAGTCTCGTTTAAATAAGGCGTTACAATCACGTCTCCGGCAGCCTGAGCGTTCATTCTGAGAATAATTTCATCTATATATAAAAGGTATCCCTTAAAATCGAACTCCATCGTGGCATAAGCGTCTATCGCAGTACTGACATCGTTTGTGCCGGTATTAAGTTGATAAATAAATCCATCGTCTGTACCGCCACCGACTTGAATAATCGGCAATGCTCCGCTGGCACCTTCAACCTCTGTTGCACAAGACAACTCTTGTGCCAAAGAATCAAAAAACCATTTCTGCTCTATCAGGTCATAAAATAAAAAGGTATTCGGCAAGGTTGCGCTTGATCCGGTTACAAGACCAAGCCTCAATCCATTTCGGGTTGTGTCGTGGGTTATCCACATCTTATCTTCATACCCTCGCCGGATACAATGCGTAGTGTCCTGCGGATCGAAATAATTCTGAATGTCATCTGATATGGAGTGCACCGTCAGACCGTCGGATTTGAACACACCATAGTGAGAGATCGTAAACGCCAATGTTTTAATTTTTTCATCGGTAGCTGTTGAAGTAAGAACGCCATCCACCACCACGGCTGTCTTGGCGCTCAGAGTGCCGATCTTCGTTGAAAGTATCGTTTTACCGTAAGTGGTCGGATCTTTCCCCTGAAACATTGTCCAACAACCACCCTCTGTTCCTCTTTCTTGCTGCCATACCATGATTTCATTATGAAAATTCTTATAGCATTTTATGCGATTGTTTCTGCCGTCACCTGCCACCATATAACCGAAGTCATCACCATTGAGCACCATCGGTTTGCCAAGAGCAGATATATAAAGGTAGTGGGGTGCATTTGTAAAGTTATAAACTGCCCGATCTTTCCATGTCACATTTGCCAGCCCGACACGCCCTGTATCATTTATGTCAAAGTATGGCATGTACTGTAATTCGATTATAACATCATCATTCAAGGTTTTATCTACTGTGAAATAATACCAGTACATCTTATACTTCTGGCCATTAAACTGTGTTGAAT
>CAYMPA010000208.1:0-3838 GCA_964392105.1 uncultured Enterobacteriaceae bacterium | reverse complement strand
TGGTAGTGATTTATCAACCGCATCGTTTTACACGTATGCGTGATTTATTTGAAGATTTTAGCCAGGTTCTCTCACAAGCAGAAAGTCTGTTAATTCTTGATGTTTATCCAGCAGGTGAAGAACATATAGCAGGTGCAGATAGCCGTTCCTTATGTCGGGCGATCAGACTACGAGGACAGGTTGATCCTATTTTTATCGAAGATAAAGAAAAGATATTCGATGTTCTTTCCAGTGTGGTTGAAGAAAATGATCTGCTATTGACATTAGGTGCAGGGGATATTGGTTCTATGTCGAAACAACTTTATCAAAATTGTTCGGGAACGGTGCATTAAAGGATAAGACTTTGTTAAGTGTACAAAATGAAATGCAACAAAAGCAGACATATTTGAATAACAGAATGAATGTAGATATTGATTCATCAACGTTACGTGGTGAATTGCGAGAGCAAGAACCTATGTCACGGCACACTTCCTGGAAAACCGGAGGCGCTGCCGATTATTATTATCGTGCAGCTGATATAGATGATTTATCAGTATTTATATCCAGATTGCCAAGTGATATGCCTGTAACCTGGATAGGTTTTGGAAGTAATTTATTAGTGCGTGACGGAGGCATATACGGCACCGTTATTTCTGTTGTTGGTGTGCTCGATAATCTTGAGATTATCAATGAAGCAGAAATTACTGTGGGGGCAGGTGTTCCTTGTGCAAAAGCAGCACGTTTTGCTGCAAGACAAGGACTGGGAGGAGTTGAGTTTTTAGCGGGAATTCCTGGAACAATTGGTGGAGCCCTGGCTATGAATGCCGGCGCTTATGGTGGTGAGGTCTGGCGATATGTAAAACAGGCAGAGACAATTAATCGGAATGGGGGACGTACAGTTTACTCAAAAGACCAATTTGAAATTGGTTATCGTAGCGTTTCTATTCCTGAGGATGAATGGTTTATTGCTTGTAACATGGAACTGGAAATTTCAAATAAAAATATCGTCGAGCAACGTATCAGAAGTATGTTAAGCGAACGAGCAGAAGCACAACCTCTAGGGCAACACAGTTGTGGGTCAGTATTTAGAAATCCTCCAGATGATCATGCCGCAAGATTAATTGATAAATGTGGACTAAAAGGGAAACAAGTTGGTGGTGCTGCTGTTTCAGAGAAGCATGCAAATTTTATCATCAATTCGGGGAATGCGACTTCATTAGATATAGAACAATTAATCGAATTAGTTCAGGCAACAGTGTTTGAAAAATACGCTGTTAAATTAATTCCTGAAGTCAGGATTATTGGTGAAAGAAGGAGAGAGCAGTAATGCACACACCTGAATATCAAGCATCTGAGTTTGGTAAAGTTGCTGTGTTGATGGGTGGGCAATCGGCTGAACGAGCAATTTCTCTGGAAAGTGGGCAGGCCGTACATGCAGCGCTATGCAATGTTGGTATAGATGCTCATACAATTGATTTTGATAAAAATTCATTTCATCAATTAATCAATGGTGGATTTGATTGTGTTTTCATAGCGTTACATGGTCGAGGTGGTGAGGATGGAACAATACAGGGTGCATTGGAATCTATCGGCATGCCTTATACAGGTAGCGATGTATTGGGTTCCGCATTGGCAATGGACAAGATCCGGAGTAAGGCTATCTGGTGTGATTCCGGATTACTAACACCTGCTGCAGTTGAATTAACTCACACAAGTATCTGGGACCAAATAGCAAAACAAATAGGTTTGCCAATTATGGTCAAACCTGTCAGAGAAGGTTCGAGTTTCGGAGCAACCAAGGTCACTGAAACTGGGCAGTTATCTTCTGCCTGGATGCAGGCAAGTCAATTCGATGGGCGGGTAATGGCCGAAAGTTGGATAGAAGGTGATGAATATACAGTCCCTATATTAAATGACATCGTTTTACCAATGATTAAGCTTGAAACCACACGCGAATTTTATGACTACAAAGCAAAATATGAGGACGACAACACTAAATATATTTGCCCATGTGGTCTTGATAAGGATGTTGAAGAAAGTTTGGGTGAATTGTCTTTGCAAGCCTGTCAACTATTAGGGGTGAGTGGCTGGAGTCGGGTCGACTTGATGATAGATGACACAAATCAGGCATGGCTAATTGAAGTAAATACAGTCCCAGGCATGACGAGTCATAGTCTGGTTCCAATGGCTGCCAAACAAGCAGGAATTTCATTCGATCAATTGGTAGTTCAAATTTTGGCGACAAGTTTGGTAATGCCGGCCACTAAGAAGCTGCAAAACTGATGGGTATCGATATGGTTGTTGATCCAGACAAGCTGCATTTCGACAAGTCGCATAAGACTGATTCTCATGCCTCCAGATTTTTTGGAAGTGTATTTGTTTTAGCATGTATCACATTGCTGGTTTGGGGAGGAATGGTTTTATCTCATCCAGACACTTTACCAATCAAGCAAGTACGAATTGAAGGGGACTTTACTCGATTATCTCCTGTTGATTTACAACTACTTGTCACTGATAAAGTTCGTGGCGGCTTTTTCAATCTTGATGTGGATGCGGTTCGACTTGCGTTGCTGGATGAACCCTGGGTGAGTGAAGTTACAGTAAAACGGATATGGCCAGACGCATTACGGGTAATCGTGATTGAACAGGTGCCTGCTGTTCGCTGGGGAGGTTCAGGATTATTAAATTCTTTTGGAGAATATTTTGCGCCGGATAATACAACTATTCCTGCAGAACTTCCGTTGTTGTTGGGTCCCGCAGGGTCTGAGGTTAATTTACTAAACCGATTTAATTCTATGCAAGAGCGAGTTCAGTCTATTGGCTTCAATATAGCCTCAATTAACCTGGATGAAAGGCGAGCATGGTCATTTCAACTTAATAACGGAATCAAGGTCGTTCTGGGTCGACGTGATTTTGAAGAAAGGTTTAATCGATTTTTGACATTAATACCTACGACAATATCAGGTCGCATTGAGCAGACTGAATCAATCGATATGCGTTATACGAATGGTTTTTCAATCCTATGGAAAAATTAAGAACATCTTTAAAAATGCACTTTTTCCGCAATTCAATGTGCCGTTCCTTATTAATTTTTCACGGTAGCGGCGCCGGCTTCGTGCTCGAATACCCAGAGGGCACGCTGTCCTCATGTATTATCTATACACTGCGGTTCTCGGCTTTGGCTTCCTGCGTCGCTCTAACTCCTGCGTCCATGCAGTCGTGCGCGCGACTCCTCCTTGCACTTACAAAAAAATTACTATTTTTAAAGGTGTTCCTAAATTTAAACATTCTGCAAGTTGATATCAGGCGGATAAAATATGACTAAGAAAGCGGATAAAAATCTTATCGTTGGACTGGATATCGGTACATCCAAGGTGGTTGCCATCGTTGGTGAGATTTCAATTAATGATGAAATTGAAATAATTGGTATTGGATCAAATCAATCACGTGGTCTTAAAAAAGGTGTGGTTGTAAATATTGAGTCAACGGTTCATTCAATTCAAAGAGCGATTGAAGAAGCTGAGTTGATGGCAGGTTGTGAGATCCATTCTGTTTATACGGGAATTGCTGGTAGCCATATACGCAGTTTGAATTCACATGGCATCGTTGCAATACGAGATAATGAAGTTTCGTATAGTGATGTTGATCGGGTTATCGATGCTGCCAAGGCCGTCGCAATACCGGCCGATCAGAAGATACTGCATATATTGCCGCAGGAATTCGTTATCGATAATCAGGAAGGGGTTAAAGAACCCATAGGTATGTCCGGTGTTCGACTTGAGTCCAAGGTGCATATGGTCACGGGTGCTGTAAGCGCCGCACAAAATATTGTGAAGTGTGTTCGTCGATGTGGTTTGGA
>CAYMPA010000207.1:0-3848 GCA_964392105.1 uncultured Enterobacteriaceae bacterium | reverse complement strand
TAATTTTAAGCTAATTATCACTACTCGCAGCTCGAGTCGACGATACCGCCATGACCATGACCATGAATAGCAGGATCATATCGAACTGTTGCCAAGACTGGCGAAGCCTCGAACTACAAGTCATGAACCAGGGTGGCGTACGCACCGAGAAATTGTGGCACAACTTTCAGATTGATCGCGTGCATCGGGCCAGTTTCGCCGGCAAGAACTTCACTGACCGCCAAAACGTTAAGCGTAAGGCAGTGCACCGTCAATTTCGCAAACTGACCAAAACCAGGGGTCCCTTCCCAAACGAAAACAGCTTGTTAAAATTACTCTACGCTGGCATATTAAATGCCACTGAGAAATGGACAATGCCGATCTAGCACTGGAGCCAGGCTCTGTCCCAACTGCGCATTTATTTTGAAAATCGCCTCGACAGCGTGCTGGAAATTTAAATCAAACCTGACACGGAATACTGAACGCCCTCCATCAGAACAGCACGATAAAGATAAACTCAATGAAAATATTTTGTAACGAGTCCCTACAACCCGCAACTCGTAAATCTGTTACCTACTATTATATTTGGATGTCTTTTTTTAATGGGATAATTGCTTCTGCGATTTCATTTTATTTACTGAATGACTTTATTAATTTTGAGCCATCTTTAAATTACTTATATATCTGGCTCCAACAAATTGGACATTTTCAATTTTTTTCATTGTTGTCCATAACACCTGCAATATTAATCAGTTTGCTAATCCCTTCAAAACGACTTTCTCTTATCCTATCCAGCCTAATTTTTAGTCTGTTTATATTATTGGTTTTCATTGATTACAGTATTTTTCAACTCTATAAATTTCATATCAATGGCATGGTTTGGAACATGCTTACTGGAGGCGCTTTAACAGAAATATTTGTATTTGATTTGTCTAACATAACCACAGCTATAGCCATTTTAATGGCTATTATAGTGATTCAGATACTATTATTTAAACTAGCCTCTCAATGTGTGTTAAGTCCTAAAAACAAAGGTATTTGGCTATTTCTCACTATTTTTAGTATTCAATTCAGTGGTCAATTAATATATGCCGTTGCCAGTGCACAACAAAATACAAATATCATTTCTTTGACACAATTTATACCTTTGCCACTACCACTCACAATGAATAGATTTTTATACAAAAATGGATGGGTTATAAAAGCTGGAAAAAGACTGATACAAACACAAACAGAAGGACGTTTCAATTATCCAATCAACCCAATACGATGTAATAATTTAGGAACTTTACCTAATATTATTTTTATAGTGATAGATGGTTTGCGTTTCGATATGGTCAATAAAATAGTGATGCCTAATTGGCATCAACTTAAACAAAGTAGCCAAGTGTTTAATCATCATCTTAGTACAGGCAACGCAACACGATTTGGTATCTTTGGTTTATTCACGGGACTTTTTAGCAACTACTGGTTTGATGCTTTAAATACTCAAATGAAGCCGTTTTTATTTCTGAACTATTAAAGCATGATTATCAATTTGGCTTTTTTGCCAATGCAAGATTGACTAGGCCAGAATTCGACCAAGCAATTTTTTCTCAAGTTCGTGATGATATACCCGAAAAAACTGAAGGCGAAAACGTTATTGCTCGTGAATATAAAATCACTAGGCAAACTCAAGATTTTTTCACTCTAAATAAAAATAGACCGTTCTTTAGCTTTACTTTTTTTGATGCACCTCATGCGTACCAATACCCTGAACAAGATGCTAAATTTAGCCCCACTGATGAAGCGATAAATTATCTCAAATTAAGCAATGATTCAAATACTCAATCCTTTTTAAACCGTTATAAAAACGCTGTATATTTCGATGACCGATTAACGGGTCAACTGATAAAAAACTTAAAAGAAAATGATATTTTTGATAATAGTATTATTATTCTAACAGGTGATCATGGACAAGAAGCAAATGAAACCAAAACCAATAGTTGGGGCCACAATAGCAACTTTTCAAAATATCAAATTCAAGTGCCATTATTAATTCATTGGCCCAATAAAACGCCTAAAACCTATACTCATTTATCTTCTCACGCTGATGTCATACCAACATTAATGAAACGAGTTTTTAATTGTTCTAACCCTGTAAGCGACTACTCCAGTGGGCAATCATTATTTAATACAAAAGAAAGAAATTTTGTTTTAGTGAATAACTGGAATAATCAAGCTATGGTAAATAAAGATGTCGTACGTGTGTTTCACAAATTAAGAAGGCCTGTCAATCGTCAGTTTGATAACTATGAGCTATTAAATGATGAAGTCGCTGACTCAACACTAGATATCGAAATTTTAAAAACTAATTCACGATTTTATCGTTAAATTTTGGCCAATAGTTTGCTCAATAAAAAATTTCCATCTTTTCTCTATTTCCTGAATCCGTTGTTTCATTTGGATGAGAAGCATTTCCACCCAAATAGCCTTGTAGCTATCATGACATATAATTTAATATCTGAATAATTGACAAAGATTGTGCTCCGAAATTCACGAACTACTATTGCTGTAATTCAGCTCGATAATACGCCGTGTATCATCGGCGAGTTTGCTTAGCCCAAGTTCCTCGTAAGCTTGCAATTGAATCTCCAACGCGGGCTGAATAACAGAGGTGCCCTGATAGTCGAGCAGAATTGCATTGGTTCGATTGGCCGCTGCTACCCAGGCAGCGCGTGAGGCATAGTATCGGGCAACTTCCAGGTCGCCTTTTGCAAGCTGTTCTCGTAAATAAATCATACGTTGGCGTGAATCGGCGACATAAATGCTGTCAGGAAAACGGCGAATCAACAATTTGAAATCATCGTAAGATTTGAGTAACAGATTTCTATCGAAATCAGACGGGTCACGTTCGTACAGCGCATCGAGGATACTACCGCCACGGCCATAATTGATCAGGCCGCGCAGATAATAAGCATAGTCTACGCCTTCGTGCCGGGGGTTGAGTTTGATAAAACGTTCCACTGCAGCAGCAGCCGATTCATATTCGTCAAACTTGTAATAGGCATAGGCGACATCAAGTTGAGACTGTGTCGCGTATTTACCAAAAGGAAAACGCGACTCGAGAATTTCGAAACGTTCGATGGCGGTAAGGTACTGTCCTTTATCAAGATGTGAACGGGCACTGCTATAAAGTTTTTCAACACTCCAGTCAGCGGTCTCGTCGACTTCCTTAACAGGGCCACAGGCGACCAGCAGGATGCCGAGAGCCAATAATAGTAATACGCGCATAATGATGTAAACCACAAAAAGTTTTCGGTTGTTTGCTTGCCGATCAGTCAAACTCGAAGTATAACCAGTCTATGAAATTAATTCAGCAACAGTATCGGATAGATGCAGAGGATGCCGGGTCACGTCTTGATCAGACATTGAGTCTGTTGTTGCCGGAATATTCGCGCAGTAAAATCCAGGAGTGGATTCGTGATGGTTTTGTCCGCCTCAATCAACAAACATGCAAACCCCGCCAGAAAGTCTATACCAATGACCTGGTTGACCTCGATGTTCCGGTTGTTTGCCGCCTGTCTGACCGGCCACAAGCGGTAGAGTTCGAGATATTGCATCAGGATAGCGATATTTTTGTCATTAACAAGCCCGCAAATCTTGTGGTTCATCCGGCGGCAGGACATATCGATGGTACGCTGGTGAATGGTTTACTGAACATCGATGCGCAACTTGAACAATTACCCAGGGCTGGTATCGTGCATCGGCTCGACAAGGATACGACCGGCGTCATGGTCGGTGCGCGTAATTTAATAGCGCACCACAGCCTGGTCGATCCACTGCAGCAAACGCTGGTTAAAAGGGAATACACTTCTATTACTTTTTCC
>CAYMPA010000206.1:0-3857 GCA_964392105.1 uncultured Enterobacteriaceae bacterium | reverse complement strand
AAGCTGTTTGAGGAGGTTACGACGAGTTCTTGAAATTTAGTATCATCTATCAAAATGCCCCAAAATGGTCATTTAGAGAGCAATATGTACTTTTTACGAGTTCATCAAATATTGATTTGTTCAATATTAAATTTATCAGGTAAACACGTAAGTAAAAACAATAACAGTCTTTCGGAATCAAATAAATCGACCATGGATCCTATTAGAAACGAACATAAAAGCATGCAGTCAATTGTTTTCGAAAAAATAAAAGATGAAATTTTAAGTGGCGGATTAAAACCAGGAGAGCAATTAAACACACTTGAACTTTCAACTCGATTAGGTGTTAGCAGAACTCCCATTAGAGAAGCGTTGAATCATCTCACTCTGATCGGACTTGTTGAGTATGTTCCCTATCGCGGGTCGTTTGTAAAAAAATTATCAGTCGAGCAGGTTATTGAACTTTACTATATTCGAGGGGCTTTAGCTGGCGTTTCCGCGCGATTGGCAATTAAAAATCTATCAAAAAAACAATTTGAAAAACTTTCTTTATTATGTGAAAAAATGGAAGAGCTCCTGGCAGCAAAAGAGCATTCACAAATGTTGGAAATAAATTCTGAGTTCCATGGAATAATCCAAAAAGCTACCCAATCACCAGCCATCGAAGGCTTGATGGATCAGTATTATACTCAAACAGAACAATATCGGCATCTTGCATTGGAGTTGCCAGGAAGATATATAGAGGTATGTGCTGAACATAGGAGAATCTTCGAATCTTTTCAAAGGGGCGATCGGGAATCAGCTGAATTTTATTCACGTGAGCATTACTTCAACACCGCCAGATGTATTGCTACCGCATTTGATAAAGATATTGATATCTAGCATGATACAGCGATCAATTATAAAATATCCAGTGAACATTAGAAATCGTATTTAAACTCGGTGCAACAAGAAAATAAATCGGGAATTTAAGGAAGTAAACGAATGGCCATAATTTTCCTTGACATAAGCGTCTTATTGCATTTATTTCTATTGGATATTGTATCCAGAATTAGGTAACTACTTAATATATACTTATAATAATGGAGAAAATTAATGCCCAATCATAATTTTACAATACCCTCAAAAATGAATGCTTTAGTTTTAACGGAACCTGGTAAATTTGAGATTCAGAATGTTAATGTGCCAATTCCGGGGGATGGAGAAGTTTTATGCAAAATTCACGCTGTCGCTATATGTGGCAGTGACCCGGAAATTATTCGTGGTGACCTCGCGGGGTCGTGGCCGCCATCTTATCCTTTTATACCAGGCCATGAATGGTCTGGTGAAGTTGTATCAATTGGACCCGGGGTAACAGGCTTTTCAATTGGTGATAGAGTCGCTGGAGAGGCCCATAAAGGTTGTGGATTTTGCAAGAATTGTCTCGAGGGTCGATACACAATTTGCCTTAATTATGGGAATCATAACAGTGGACATAATCATTATGGCTTCACTACCGCTGGCGCCTATGCTCAATATGCTAAATATTCAATAAAGAGTATCACTAAGATGCCTGAAAAGATATCATTTAGAGAAGGCGCGCTTATAGATACAGCTGGAGTTACTCTTCATGGAATGGAATTATCCGGAATAACTACCGGCGGAACGGTGGTTATCATAGGTCCAGGTCCAATCGGACTGATCGCTATGCGGTACGCAAAAACGCTGGGCGCCGCTCGGGTGATCATTGTAGGCCGAGGCGCGCGTTTAGACTCCGCGGAGAGATTAGGCGCCGATGATATTATCAATTTTGAGCAAGAAGATCCTGTCGCGAAAGTCATGGAATTGACAAAATCTCTAGGCGTTCACGAAGTTTTTGAATGCTCAGGCGCTGAAGGTACTTTTAACCAGGCTGTTAGAATGGTAGGTAAAGGTGGAAGGGTTGCTCTCCTCGGAGTGCCACCTGATAAAGTAATTGAGAAAATACCATTTAAATATATTGTACACAATGAAATAGCGATTTATGGATCAAGAGCAAACCCAAATGTGGCTTGGAAAATTATAGAAAGCATTTCTTCTGGACAACTCAAAGTTAAAGATCTCATAACCCACACTTTTCCTTTGAGCGATTTTACGGATGCTTTAAATACTTTTACTACAAGAAAAGATGGCGCGTTGAAAGTAGTAATTGAGCCCAATGGTGCAGAAGAGGATTCAGCATGAAAAAATGATTGTTGATCGGAGGCTTATGTAATGACTACTAAAGCTTTACTATATATAGGGACATATACTGAACCAATAAAATTCGGCACCGGTCAAATTCTTGATGCCAAAGGTGAGGGAATTTATCTATTCGAACTGAACCGTCAAACAGGTGAACTTTATCATAAAAATACTACGACCGGAATAAGAAATCCTTCGTATCTGGCAGTTTCACCGGATAAAAAATATCTATATACAGTAAACGAACTGAAAGAACACGGAGGAAAGAAGGGAGGCCAAATTAGTTCATTTTCAATTAATAATTCAAATTATGAACTAAGTTTAATAAATCAACAACCCTCCCATGGAGAAGACCCATGCTTTATAACAACTGACAAATCAGGAAACTATGTATTTGTCGCGAATTTTATGAGTGGAAGTGTTGCGGTTTACCCTGTGGACGGTGAGGGTGTCCTGAAAAAGTCAACTGATTTCATACAGCATCAAGGTTCAAGTATAAATGTAGCGCGCCAGAGCGGCCCTCATGCTCATTCTGTTTCATATATATTTGAAAATGATTTAGTCTTAGTACCGGATCTAGGTATTGACAAAGTACTTGTATATAAGTTTGATTCTACTACAGGTAAGCTTTTAGCACGTGAAGAGCTTTCAGTTGAAACTGCGGCCGGATCAGGTCCACGTCATCTTGCTGTACATCCCTCTTGTAAATTCGCATATCTGGTAAATGAACTTGATTCTACAATTTTAGCTTTATCCTACAATATCTTAACGGGAAAGATGAGTGCATTTCAGACAGAATCAATGCTGCCAAAGAATTTTACAGGAGAAAGCACTAGCTCTGATATTCGACTTACTCCTTCCGGGGAATACCTTTACGCCACTAACCGAGGGCACGATAGTATTGTTGGTTATAAAGTCAATCAAAGTTCTGGTATTTTATCCTATGTAGGGCATACTCAAGCAAATGGTAAAACACCTCGCAATTTTGCTATAGATACTGAAGGAAAACTCTTAATTGTCGCGAATCAAGACTCAAACACCATAGTAACTTTTTGGATCGATGCAAAAACTGGTCACTTAGGACCTACAGGCTACAGGGCTGAAGTTCCAACACCTGTATGCGTAAAAGTACTGTGAAGAGTAATGATTTATGATCATAATAAAATATTAAAAAAAAACAATTCTATATTTTTGTGTTTCAGATTTACTCACATCAGTTCGAGAGAAGCTAATGACAACTGTATTACTTAATAATTTAGTAAAAAAATATGGCAAGTTGGAAGTCATTCACTCCATCAATCTAGAAATTAAGGATTTGGAATTTATCGTTTTAGTCGGCCCATCCGGATGTGGAAAATCGACAATACTCCGAATGATAGCAGGTTTGGAAGAAGTCAGTGGTGGTGACATTTACATCGGTGACCGAGTCGTTAATGATATTTTACCGAAAGATAGAAACATAGCGATGGTGTTTCAGAACTATGCGCTTTATCCTCATATGAATGTGTATGATAACATGTCGCTTGGCTTAAAGTTAAAAAAGACGCCTAAGGCAGAAATTAAGGAACGTGTAACCAGAGCCGCCAATATTTTGAACATTCAAGAACTTCTTGATCGAAGGCCTTCCGAACTGTCAGGAGGACAAAGGCAACGTGTTGCCATGGGACGCACTATTG
>CAYMPA010000205.1:0-3870 GCA_964392105.1 uncultured Enterobacteriaceae bacterium | reverse complement strand
TATATAATTGATTAATCTGATTTTGCTAGCCCGGATATTTCATGAGTTACCGGGATGGCCGCTCTCGACTCCTCAGCTCTGGCCTCCTGAGTTGCTCTACATGCACGCTCCCCTGCGTTTGTGTCTTAGCGGCATAAAGTGCGACCATGCACATAATAACACCGGACTGGTGCGCCATGAGTGGCAGAATAATTACTCGAGAAGATGTTCCAGACTTTCTCTACCTCCTATATCCTTATAGTCGTCCTGCATGTTCTGCACTTGCCAACCGGACGTAGGTAGGGGTGATTTGTTTGGAACACAAATCGCTTCCGCCTCGCCCCACAAGGGCACCCGCAGGGCATAAAGGTACCGAGATCCATGGCGGTCGTGCTCACGACTGACACAAATTCGCCTGGAGTGAATTTGAACAGCGAGTGAAGCGACGCTGGCCTGGGACAGAATTTGTTTACGATATATTTACGGTGGCCTATTATTGGCAACAGCTTTAAGAAAATTTCGTGTGCACTCATGAAATATCCGGGCTAGGGACAACTTTCATCACTATAGTCCGTTAATGTTATTTCCTTTAAATCTGGAAA
This sequence comes from uncultured Enterobacteriaceae bacterium, assembly GCA_964392105.1. Classification (GTDB taxonomy): domain Bacteria; phylum Pseudomonadota; class Gammaproteobacteria; order Eutrophobiales; family Eutrophobiaceae; genus UBA7359. The sequence continues at coordinate 3,289 of CAYMPA010000205.1, read as the reverse complement.
TGCTTCATCACGAAAATAGGTCCAGTTTTCCTGATGCAATGAATCAAATGTTCCACCATTTTTTATATCAACAAATACCCAGCGTTTTAGATCGCTATCAATAGATTTATTTTTTATACAGGCAAGAATCCACTTGGCATTGAATCCAAGTTTTAAAATTGAAGGTTCAATCATTGTAATATTGTCATGATTGATTACAAAATATTCACCTTTTTCATTTTGTTTTAACAAATGACGCCCAGGTAAATCCTGCGCTGATATTTGTGTTGACAATAATATTAGTAATGTACTTGCGACAAATTTGTTCATGTAATCAACCATTTGTAATTATAATATTAATAAAAGATTAGGAACTTGTTAGCCAGCCTTGCCACAGATAATATGACCAAGTCGAAAACGGACAAAGCCCAAGAAATAGTCATTTTGACTATTTCCCATGATCATATCGTTTCCAGTATTAATCAATTTTTTGGCTAAACGCAGAATTTGTTCTGCAATTAATGCAAAGAAATTGCACATAAGTATTTTGTTTTTCAGTCTTTTACCCGCTTTTGCCTTCGGTTATGACCCGATTCATATGCAATAGCTAAAGTAACGCTATAACGGACTTTCCCTTATATTCGAAATCAGAAAACTTCATTGCTTAGTAATAATGTTCTACTGTAGACAATAATACCCCCCCTCAAGCTCTATCCATGTTCGAAATAGTTACTATTTTGTTTATCTACATCATATCGAGAAATATAAATAATATTGGCTTCAGAGACGCTAAATAATCCCATAATTCAGTATATTATTACTATTTCGGCAGGTAAATTAATGATGCACGCTAACAAGCATACAGATACTACCGATATTAATGTAAAATGAGAACTACCTCTTGATTTTGCACCGAATATGTTTTGCCATTAGCTGCTGTATCTCCTAAGATTTCCAAATACATTATGAACTTAAAAAGGAATTATGACTGTGGAAAATAACATTGAAGAAAAACCACGCCCTCGCCTGCTAGGAGAATATTTATCATGTTCACGTGGATCTATCAGAATAGCCATGCAAAAAAAACGTGATGCTAAGGTACATGGACAGGCTCAAAAACGTATCGGCGAATTATTGATAGCATTGGAAATGATTGAGCAAGAAGATCTGGAAAATGCATTACGTCAACAACGTGCAGATAGACTTGGTCTGTGTCCTGTATTCGAGTCCCTTAACAGAACAGAATTATCTGCGATCGGTAATCATTTTTCCGAAATAAGTTTAACCGCCGGGCAACAGTTTATATTTGAAGGTGAGAATGATCCTGCTTTATATATTCTGGTAGATGGAAAATTGGAAGTTTTTACAAAAGACAAAGATGGTAATGAAATTCATATTGCCTATGTAGAACCAATTGAACCAATCGGTGAAATGGGTTATTTCCAGGGAGGAATACGAACTGCTTCAGTAAGAGCAATCGACCCAACTGAATTACTGTGTGCTGCATATAATAATCTTACACATTATTTTGAACATGTACCTCATGTAGCTCATGCATTCATGGATGTAATTAAACGTCGTCAGGCTGAAACAACCGAAAAAATAAAAAACGCTGAAAATTCATAAATCGATGTATAGATACTCATTATATTTATGATTTTTCAATATGTCTGAAACAAAATAAGGTAAAAATATATTTCATGAAAATAGATCTTGATATTAACCTAGTTAACAATGTCTGATACCAGTCTAGAAAAGATATTAATCATCGATGATAACTCTGACTATCGTAAACTAATTAAAACATTTATTAGTAAATTATTACCTAGTGTTGAAACCATCGAATACGATCCTGTATTTGAAGGCGCACCTGAAGATGATTTTAATTGGTCAGAAATAGATGTTTTATTGCTTGATTACGATTTATCAATCGTCGGTACAACCGGTCTTGATATTCTACATAAACACCATAAATTTCCTGCATTTCCAGCTACGATCATGCTTACAGGTGCTGGCACCGAGGAAATAGCAATCCGTGCACTCAAGTCTGGTATTTATGAATATCAACCCAAACAATCTCTAACCAAAGATAATCTAAAACAATCAATTATCCATGCCTGGGAAGATAAGAAATCCGAGCGTAAAAAACTACAAGAAATTACTCAACATAATAAATCATTTAGCAAAGAAGTATTTTATGAAAACCTTGAACAGGCTTTCGATAAAACAGGAATCGAGCGGGTTCTTGTAGTAATAAAACCTGACAATATAAATGAACTAGAAGAACAAATTGGGATTATAGGTAGAGATAACCTGATTAATTATATCGGAAAAAACAGCTTTGAAGTGTTTAAACTCGGAGCTTGTAATCCAAACATTACTAAAATAAGTGATACAGCTATAGCAGTACAAATTGATTATCCAGTCAATAAGGAAACACTGGAATTCAATATGCAAGGTCTATGTAAACATCTTCAAAAATGCACCTTTAAATTTTCTGAAGAAAAATATAATTATTCGGTTAGTATTGGCGTATTAAAGCTCGGTGTGTTTAATGAAACTGCTGGACAATTAATTCATATAGCTTCTACAGCATGTAAACATGCAAGCGAGGTAGAAGGTAACTCTTATTACATCTGGAAAGAAACTGACAAAATTCCCGAGATTAGTGAGTCTAATGAAATTAGTGATGAGCAATTATCCAAAGATGATATAGATATAAAAGCAAAAGTAGAAAAAGAGAAACTTGAAGCGGAATTAATGGCTGCGGCAGAAGCCAAAGAGAAAGCTGAAGCTGCAATACAAGTGGAACAAGAAGCTAAAAGAAAGCTGGAAACAGAATTAAAGGCTGCGGCAGAAGCCAAAGAGAAAGCTGAAGCTGCATTAAAGGCTGCGACAGAAGCCAAAGAGAAAGCTGAGACAGAAGCAATAATACGGGCTGAACAGGAAGCCAATCAAAAAGCTGAAGCTGAACTACGTGCTGAGCAGGAAGCTAAGGAAAAAGTTGAAGCAGAAGCAAAAGCGGCGGCTGTAGCTGAAGCAAAGGCTGAACTACGTGCTGAGCAGGAAGCTAAGGAAAAAGCTGAGGCTGAAATACGTGCTGAACAGGAAGCCAAGCAAAGAATGGAAGCAGAATTAAAAGCTGAAACCGAAGCAAAAGCCAAGGTTGAGGCTGAAATACGTGCTGAACAGGAAGCCAAGCAAAGAATGGAAGCAGAATTAAAAGCTGAAACCGAAGCAAAAGCCAAGGTTGAGGCTGAAGCCGAAATGATAGCCGCAAAAGAAGCGAAAGAAAAATTGGAGGCCGAAT
>CAYMPA010000204.1:0-3931 GCA_964392105.1 uncultured Enterobacteriaceae bacterium | reverse complement strand
GCAGCTTATTGCCATGATTTCATCTTTTCTAAGCTGCCTGTGCGGCAGTGAACCGGGATCACGAATACCTCTCATGGCCCGTAAGTTTCTAAGCTGCCTGTGCGGCAGTGAACCTCAAGTTTAAAGGTAAAAAAGCTTTTGGCAATAGGGGCTTAGGGTAATTTTGTGCAATTTACCCAATATTCTCAGCCTTGTTATAAACTACTGATTTTATTTGGTTTTTAAAGAACGGTTATATTTTGGTAAAAAATATTATTGAGCGTCTATCTAGTCAGGTCTCTTCATCTTTTAATAGCAGCTTACACCAGTCTGGTAATAGCGTTTGATGCTTTTTAAGTCGACCATTGTTTAGTGTAACCACTTGCTGAAACGGATTATCCGCACTTGAATTGTTCAATATATAGGCCTGATCACACAGCGGTAGAGCCTGTTTTATGTATTTCAATGTCCGGGGAATTCTGTTTTTCACTTTTCCTTCCGGTACAGAATGCCCGCCTCCACTAACACGTTGCATAATACGAGCCTGATTTAGCGACACGATATCCAGATGAATAAAAACCAGAATTATTTGATACCCCTGTGTTTTAGCCTGAGCGACAAAATCCACCTTCGAGGGGTGAGAAAAAACGGTTTCCATACAGAAGCTACGGCCATCGTGGATGAGTTTAGTGCGTAATTCTGCCGCTATTTTTGCGGCATCATAACTATGTGTTTCTGGCGCATGTGGGAAAAGTTGTTTCGCAAGTATATCCGCATTGATAAACGGTAAACCCAGTGGTTCTAATCGGGTTCTATAAAAACTGCTTTTGCCTGCGCCATTTCCTCCTGCTAGTACCCAGAGTTGTTTTTTCCGCATTAATCAGTGTCCGAAAGAGGACTGAATTCCCCATTTATGAATAACCCAATTTCTTTCGAACCCGTCGAGTCTATCCTTTCCAGATAGCCCGGATGTGTTTCACAAACCTGATATCTGATTTTATTACCTGTGACCTTGCTGGATAATGTGCCATCAGTGCGTTCGGTTTCCAAAGCCTGAAAAACGTTAGCCGGGTCTACCGTTTTATCTACAACGGGTTCTACCTTGATGCGCACCAGACCAGAGCCTAATGATACTAAAACATCTGGATCTAGCACTTCTGATGCCTGACGGCCGATATCAGCCCAATATTCGATTTGCTCGGCAGTGCTTCGATGAAAACGTTTAGACGTTAAGCTTGCCGCTTGCATCAACTCGTCCTGTAATCGTATTGGAGAGGCTGCTTTTGCCATGATGTTAACTCCCGTTAAATTTAACTTAGACCGATTGTAGCAATTTGCTACAATCTTTCCAGTTTAAACTAAAACCAGGGGACTGTGGCGGTTTTGGATAGGCCGTAACAATCGAATGAACCTTGAATCGATTCATCATGAAATGTTTGCTCGATAAACAATCGAAATTTATTTTTATCACCAGTTTCTGTCGAGGCTTGACTTTCCATATTAATAAAGGGCAATTTAGATTCGTTGAACAAGTCATTTTTTTTCCGGTATTTGATAACTTCATCAACTGGCTTTTGCAGATGTTCGGCTAAACGCTGTGCCTTCCGTTCGGGTGATTTAGTGGCCTTACGTTGAAAACGAACAAAATTTTTCACATCAGATACTTGCCGAATAGGTTTTATATGGCAGTAATCCTGCAATCGTTCCAACCACTTACCAGCATTAAATTGAACTAATTGCTGCTCGGATTCAGTAAATAAACGCAGCTGGCTTCCTAATGGAAAGCCTGCTTTGTTATATTCTAGAAATGACACCGCAATGGCTGAAGTACCATCGGGTTGTTTGTTGTCTGCCAGCCCAATGTGAATTTGTTGAAAGACTTTATGCCAGAGGAAGCCGATACTGACCTCCATATCTGGAATCAAAGTGATGTCTTGATAATATTTCATTAATCAGCATCCCCACCGAATACGCCGCCTCGAATGAGGTTTGCGACAACAAATTTCTGCTGATCTGCTTCTATATCTTTATTGTTAACCCAGCTCGTCATCAATGTATAAAGGTCAATTTGGGTATGCCTGTATGCTCGACCATGCTGGGTGACTGAACCATAAGGTTCAATTGCGATTGGTTTTTTGTTTTCTGACTCGATGTTTATAGTATCTGTTTTATCCTTACCTTCAACTTTAATTAACATTTGCTCGCCATACCAGGAATCAACGGTACGTATTGCGTTACCAATTTTGACATTATGCATGGCTGCGCAATTATCCAACTGAAATAGTTTTTTCTTTTTTTCGCCCATGTTCATTTCTTGCGATGGGTAAACATGCTGCCCTTTACCCAATTTGACATAAGCATCCACATTCACCAGCACGAATGTTTCGTCATCGCCCTGCAATCCTTTTTGGATAATTTCAGTCAGTTTTTGTAAGGAAGAGTCATCTTTATTTTTTGCAAAATCATTCAGCGAAAAATCATAAGAATTAAATGTGGTCGGAGCCTCATCTTGTTCATGCTTGACAACAATTTCTACCTTTTCAGCACCAACACGATTACGCCATAAAAAACGTCCATTAGCGATGTTATAGGCATAACGGAAGGCTAGGTCTTTTATACTTTCTGATTGATTGAATGCGGTAACTTTCTCTTCAATTGCCGTCGCAAAATCAGGTTTATTACAGGCAAATGGCTTACCCAGATTACCAACGACTCGTAGGGTGAAACTGACCTTTAGAGTATCGTTATTTATCGCTAAGTTGGCATCGTCACTGTCCGATGAAACAGGATTTGGTTTTGTTTTATCAACGTCCTTAATTCCATAGGCACTTTGTGTTGAACGGTTTTGTCTAGGTACGACTGATATAGCCTTCCATTTTTCTTGCTCCTTTTCTGTCCAATTTCCAGAAAACATTAGTCCATCTGAACATTCCAGTTTGCGTTCGAAAGATAACATGCTGGGTAAAGGTATTGTTTTATCGCTCATTTGTTTCTCCATTAATTAATTAAAGTTGTTAGATCAGGAATAATCGTCATTCAGGGCTTCTTCGGGGTTCTCAGAACTATCGGTCAATTCACTCGCGTTTTTTTGGCGGCATAAATACCAGTCATCTTCGTAGTGATAATCCCAAAGGCTTTGCTTTAACAAGGTTTCATCTTTTATTCGATGAACGCCTTGCCATTCACCAATACTATGAACCGCCTCTACAAAACAGACGTCTGTTTCATCATCACGGGTATTAGAAACTTCATAATTTTTATAAACAGGGGAAATAGCTTTATATCCGGTCATAATCGGCACCAAGAAACCGGCCGTTGGTTTTTTAACATATTCCCAAACGGCATCGGTTTTATCGTTGGGATTACAGTAGGCTAACCATTGCGCCAAGAGTTTTTTGTTACTTTTATTTTCGTCAATCATCGCAAAATAGCTCTTTAGATCTTCCGGTATTTCTTCCTGCTGATACGGTTCATCTAAATGCTGTTGCCATTGTTCTAATAAACGTTGCGCATCATGGTTATCGGGTTGCTTGTCGGTTAACTGAGTCAAATGGCGGTTAATTAAGTCGTAAACGGGCCTTGCTTTTTGCTTTAAAGCAATGAAATCCATCCAGGCGTCGAATAGCTCCGTATCCGCGTTTTCTTTTTGTAATACTTGAAAGCGTTTTTCCAGTTCAGTCGATCTATCCAGCAAAATAAAGCCCGGTAATAATTGGCGCGTCAGGGTTCGTAAGTTGTTGTTTTTATGATCATCAATACTATAGAAGTCAATTGCGCCTATTTTTAAAATGGTTCCCCCCGCCAGGCGTTGTAGTTGACAATTTGTACTGAGCCATTTGATAAATTCTTCTTTGCGGTCTCCGCCAATATCGCCTTCGCAGGCAATCAGCAAGGAAACATTCATATCCATTATGGCCTCTTCAATCACGGGCGGTGTTTCCACCTTATCAGG
>CAYMPA010000203.1:0-4001 GCA_964392105.1 uncultured Enterobacteriaceae bacterium | reverse complement strand
AGGTTGAACCCTGTTTTAAGAAAGTGTCAGATTAAGTCTGAGCTACTACACATAATTATTACGAGACAACCGTTCCGCTTCGTGCCACACTGAATCGATCACCGACATTATAACCAATAATTTTCCTTTATTACTGATTATTTACCCAATCAATCATTAGTTTTTTTATCTGCGTTTGATACTTGATCTGATGTAATTTTGACTTTGCTTTAAAACTTGCTAACAAAGATTCAGGAATTTTTATACTGATTAAACGAGTTTTATCTGTCGATTGTTGCATCAATCTAAAATTTTCCAAATAATCAAGTATTGCTTCTGTAGAAAACGATTTACATTGTTCCAGGTAATCATCATCAAAAAGCTGCAGCGACTTCATTTTAATTTCTCCAATGCATTGATATCTTCAATATCCTGTTTGCGTCCCGATTTTTTCTTCATCTTTATCAAATCATCAATCGCAGCAATATTAATTTTTGTTACGTTGACTGTTTTTACAACAGATTTCATTTGTTTTACATCTTCAGTAATAATAATATCAACAATTTCTAGTGGGTTATCGGGATTGTTAAACGACCAGGCTGTAAGATTACGATTTTTGATATATTCTTCACGGAAATTAAATACATCATCGGCCGATACGGGCAAACGAGATTTTAAACCCATACTATTCAGTGCTTTTTCGGCTTGACGGTAGGAACGTTGATTAAGTGCAATGACAAAATCAATATCAACCGTACCACGTACGGCGCCATGTAAAGCCACAGCATACCCACCAACCAATGCGTATTGGACTCGGTGTTGGTTCAGTGACTTGACAATTTTCTCGATCAACATTATTTAAGTATATACCAATATATACTTAAATAAACATAAAACTAATTGATTGGAAAACTCTTCGGCAAATAAGTAAAACAGCTAGACGAACAGAATTGGTTGTTTTATTAACGCCTCGTGTTGTTCTTAATGATAATGATGCAAGAAAAATATCAGACGAGTTCAGACTCAATTTACAGATTCTTCCTCCTATTTAGATTATCAAGATATGAATGAGATATCCTCGCAACCTCCGTAAACATTATTCATAAAAAAGGCCCACAAATTTGTGGGCCTTTTTTATGAATGGCGTCCCCAAGGGGATTTGAACCCCTGTTGCCGCCGTGAAAGGGCGGTGTCCTAGGCCTCTAGACGATGGGGACATTGAACAGGTTCAATGTTCCAGGTTCCAACAAGTTCAACGTTCCAGGTTTGAAGTTTAATGTTGAACATCGAACGTTGAACCTTTATTGGTGGAGCTAGGCGGGATCGAACCGCCGACCTCTTGCATGCCATGCAAGCGCTCTCCCAGCTGAGCTATAGCCCCAAACAAATAGTTCAAAGTTCGAGGTTCAACGTTAAACACAGAACCTTAAACATCGAACATCGAACCTCAATCATTGAACCCTGAACTTTGAAAGCGGCAGACTGTACGTGACGTCTTTAACACTGTCAAGATGAACTACGATTTTCAATAAATTCAATACCTTTACGTAATCTGTTCAAGCTCTTTTCTTGCCCCAGTAATCGCAATGTATCATCAATACTGGGAGATACGCTTGTGCCTGTTACGGCAACCCGTAAGGGTTGTGCTAGTTTACCCATCTTGATCTCTAATTTTTCTGCTGTCTCCTCGATGACACCTTTAATAATATTATTGCTCCAATCTTGTATATTCATTAATGATTCATAAAGCACTTTTAATGGTTCAAGTATCACAGGACGTAAATGCTTCTTTGCTGCGTTTGTATCATATTCTTCAAAATCTTTATAAAAAATCACACTTTGCTCTGCCATATCTTTCAATGTTTCTGTGCGGTGTTTTTGGACTTCGACAAGAGATTCCAAATCAGGTCCATCACCAATTGACACATTCATTGTATGAAATAACACGCTTAATGATTTAACAATCGATGAGTTATCAGCAATTTTTAGATAATGTTGATTTAGCCATAGTAATTTTTCGGGATTAATACATGAAGCTGACTTATTAACATCCTTGATATCAAATTCAGAAATCATTTCATCAATTGAAAATATTTCCTGATCACCTTTTGACCAGCCAAGACGAACCAGGTAATTTAAAAGAGCTTCTGGTAAATAACCATCATCTCGATACTGTAAAACACTTGCTGCTCCATCACGTTTTGATAATTTTTTTCCATCAGGTCCGAGTATCATTGGTATATGAGCATAGTCAGGTGTTTCTGCACCTAACGCATTTAAAATATTAATTTGTCTTGGTGTGTTATTAAGATGGTCATCACCGCGAATGACATCTGTAATTCCCATATCCATATCATCAACAACAACTGTTAAATTATAGGTTGGCGTTCCATCTGATCGTGCAATGATTAAATCATCGAGTTCACTGTTTTCAAAAATAACCTTGCCTTGCACCTGATCATTGACAACAACATGTCCATCAACGTGATTCTTAAAACGAATAACAGAATTGTTATCGGAAATATTTAATGATCGGCAATGACCATCATAACGTGGTTTTTCACCATGAGACATTGCTTCATTTCGTATCTGTCCTAATCGTTCTTTTGAACAAGTACAACGATAGGCATGATCCTCTTCTAATAACTGATTGATAATCTCTTGATAGCGATCATGTCGTTGGGTCTGATAATAAGGTCCCTCATCATAATCCAGACCTAACCACTCCATACCATCAAGTATGATTTGAATTGCTGCATCGGTTGAACGTTCGCGATCTGTATCTTCAATCCTTAAGACAAACTTCCCGTTATTATGCCGAACATATAACCATGAGAATAAGGCTGTACGTATTCCTCCAATGTGTAATGAACCAGTTGGACTTGGTGCGAATCGTGTTTTTATGGTCATTAGCTATTTATATGAATGTAATATTTCAGAAAGGAATGAATTATAATTTAGTACCTAGTGCACACCAGTACGGTGCAATATCTGAAAATTGAATATTAACCAGTCCTGCATCTTCCATCATCTTTTTAATTTGATTTTGAGTAAACCGGTGTTCCAGTCGAGTACCAAATCTATCTAGCGCATCGGTTTTCATAGTATAAAAACTTTTAGATCGATATTCTGATAAAGGAATATTACTGACGTTCACTCCGACTTTCTCAAATAAGAAAGCTATTCTTGCAAGCGGATAATAAACAATAACTGATATGATATTACTCAAAATGTATTTAATAATAAAAGGTGCTTTAGATATGACTTTTCTGAGAATATTTGAACATTTCCAGATCAGTGAATACCACTTTGGGCGATTATCAAAAGCATAATATAAATATAAAAGAAAAGGTGCACCCGGTTTTAGCTTACTGGCACAAATTTTTACTGCTTCACTTGTGTCCGGTAAATGATGAAGCACGCCTAAAGAATATGCAAAATCCAGTGAATTATCCGGGATCGGTAAACCATCAATCTTGGCTTGTACAATATAGCAATTACTTTTATCTGATGTATTCCTTTTAGCAACATTAATAGCCTTATTACTAGCATCTATACAGATGAGTGAATTTACCTTATCTGATACAAATCTTGCCCAGCGACCTGTTCCACAACCAAAATCAGCACCTATTCCACTGGTTATATTTTCATTCCATGAGAATAATTTGAAGTAATCCGAGAATTGTTTTTCCAATTCATCATAATCAACAGAAGATTGATCATATGCCTCCCATTCATCTCCAAAATCATCAATAACATTTGGGTCAAAATTATTTTTTGTCATAATTAATAATTAATTTATTGATATAAACAACACTTTTATTAATATTCTCAACAGCACACTACTAATAAATTCAATGACATAAAAAAATACCACCCAATATAAGGTATTCCTGATTCAATTTAATTTACCATTGTCTGGTGATTAATAAATATTCGCTAAATGCTATATTGTTGATTGTAAAGAACAAACACTTTACAAAATCTCAAGATCCCTTTGCTTCATGCAAACCCCGCTTTTT
>CAYMPA010000202.1:0-4061 GCA_964392105.1 uncultured Enterobacteriaceae bacterium | reverse complement strand
CAGAAACAGATATAACCACGGATGAAAACGAAAGAAGGGTTCCAGATCAGCCTGGCCACTTTCGTAAAATGCACCGAGATAAAAAGTAAAGATCCCTGTCATAAATAAAAAGATGACAATGAAGACATACGCTACCGGTGTAACAAAGTAGCTGGTGAATTCGCGTTTATAAATAGAAAACAAGATGTTCATGATATTGCTGACGCCCTGTTTTCTTCTGACTCCGAGGTTGTGATTATGCGGAAGGCATGATCGATATCATTACGATCTGATTTTGCAATCAGTTCACCGGGTGTGCCATCGAATAATAATTCCCCTGAAGAAATAATGATTGCACGTGAACATACCGCATCAACTTCTTCAAGAATATGGGTCGATATAACAATCGCTTTATCCTGTGCCATTTCCTTGATCAGGTTTCGAACTTCATGCTTCTGGTTTGGATCAAGTCCATCGGTTGGTTCATCAAGGATTAAAACATTCGGATCATGCAGGATAGCCTGTGCCAGTCCGACACGGCGTTTATAACCTTTTGATAAGGTTTCAATACTTTGATCAATAACGGTATTGATATTGATTATTTCAATGACTTCATCAATACGGTTATTGCGATCGCTTCCGGTTAGTTGTCGAATATCTGCGATAAAATTGAGAAAACTTCTGACAGTCATCTCGCCATAAGACGGTGCACCTTCTGGCATATAACCTATAGCACGTTTAACTGTTAAAGGATCATCCAGGACATCATGACCGTTAACTTCCACCGTGCCACTGGTAGGTTCAAGAAAACCCGTGATCATTTTCATAGTAGTAGACTTCCCGGCACCATTGGGGCCGAGGAAACCGAGCACTTCACCATGATTCACGTCAAATGAAATCCCACGCACAGCATGTATGGGGCCAAAAGATTTCTTCAACGATTTAACTTTGATCGTTACTGACATGTTTAGATTACTTGGATATTTTCAAAAAAATGTTATTTATTCTTATGTATACGACTATCGCAGCCGGTAATTAATGGCTACCCCCAAGGTGGCTAAAGAGGTCCATGGCCCGCGACCGCACTATTCTGCATAAAAATGACACATCGTCAATTTTTCTAATGGACAGAAAACGGGTGAATCAGTTCCAAATTTATTTTGTGGTCTCTGAAATTAGCCCAGGTTTTTCTGTTTCAGGCGAAATAATGCAGAAATATCCTCGTCCCCAAAGCCTTCATCCATCAAGCGTTGGTAATGCAATAAGGTCATTTCGATGACGGGCAGGTTGTTGTCACTAATATTATCAGCCATGGACTTGCAGATCTCCAGGTCTTTATGGTGCAGGGCCAGTTTGAAACCGGGGGCATAGTTTCCGGCCAGCATGCTTTTGCCGCGATGATCGAGAAACCAGTTTCCGGCTGCACCGGTCGAGACCACATCAACGACCTTGTCCATGTCGAGTCCCATGGCCTCACCGAACGCCAGTGCCTCGGTCACTGCCTGATTGATCCCGGCGGCCATGATCTGGTTCACGGCCTTGGTAGCCTGACCGGAACCACTGGGCCCGATATAGACAACATTTCCCGCAATGGCTTCCAGGGTAGGGCGTGTTTTTTCCAGTATCGCTTCATCCCCACCCGCCATCATTGCCAAGGTTCCGTGTTTAGCGCCTTCAACACCGCCTGATACAGGGCAATCGAGAAAATGCGCATGGGCTTCATTTAATAAAGATGTTGCCTGTTTTGCCGTATCTGAACTGACGGTTGATGTATCGACAACAATCGTATCGGCATCAATTTTAGCCTTTATTGCATTGACCATTTCCATCACATCAACATCACGTGATACACAAATAACAATAAGCTCACATTGTTTGGCCAGTTCAGCAGGTGACGATGACATAGAACACCCACATTTCTTTGCAACTGTTTCTGCTTTAGATAATGTTCGGTTATACACCGTTTCTAAATGACCTGCCTTGGCAAGGTTTCTTGCCATGTTTGCACCCATTGCTCCTAAACCAATTACACCTGTCTTCATTTTTAATTCCTCAAGTTAAATTTTATCTGCCACAGACGCTTACAGGGAAGTAGGCGATAGAAAACGTATGGAACAAGTTTTCGAGAACACAGATATAGCACAAAGCAGAATTTTTTTTATTGTATCCTTCGATTAAATACATGTATTTTCAAAATGTTTTGCAATGACTTCCGCAACACAACAAGTTAGTTTTTTTGCAGTAGGTATATGCAGGAATTCATTCGGTCCATGTGCATTAGAACCCGGCCCAAGTACACCGGTAATTAAAAATTGAGCTTCAGGGAATTTTTCACCAAGCATCCCCATAAATGGAATCGACCAGCCTTCACCCATGTGTACTGCAGGTTTATTAAAGTAGTTCAGTGATGCTTCATCCAGTACCTGTTCCAGCCATGGTGCAACTTCAGGCGCCATCCAGCCATCAGCCGCCCAGTCAGGGGTGAAACTGATCTTTGCGCCATAGGGTGGTTTATCTAATAAAAGTTCTTCAAGTTTTTTACTGGCACGTTCTGCATCACAAGTTGGTGGCAGACGCATTGATAATTTAATTGAAGTTGATGGACGCAGTACATTTCCGGCTGAATCAATATCCGGTAATCCATCAGTACCAATATATGACAAAGAAGGTCGCCAGCTTCGATTCAGGATCAATTCAACCGGATCATCATTCACAGGCTGCATACCATTCTTCATAGGAAAGCGTTTATAAATATTTTCTCCCATCATCTCGGCAGCACGCTTTGCCTGTTGAAGTCGTTTATCAGGAATATCAACACTAAATTCGTCAGCAAGAATTTGACCTGTTAATGGATCTTCAAGGCGATCCATTAATTGTCTGAGGATTCGAAAACTGGAAGGGACAATCCCGCTGGCATCACCTGAATGAATCCCTTCATCCAATACTTCAATATTTAACTTACCACCAATCAATCCGCGCAATGATGTTGTTGACCAGAGTTGATCATAATTGCCACAGCCCGAATCCAGACAAATGATCAGTTCGGGTGTACCAATACGATCGGATAAATGATCAATATAATAGGGAAGATCGTAGCTTCCACTTTCTTCGCACGCTTCAATTATCACAACGCAACGTGCATGTGGAATACCCTGTTCCTGTAAAGCCTTTATAGAAAGTAACGAGGCAAAAGTTGCATAACCATCGTCAGCACCACCTCGGCCATAGAGTTTGTCTCCATCTAATACAGGTTGCCAGGGCCCAAGTCCGTCTTTCCAACCATTCATCTCCGGTTGCTTGTCCAGATGGCCATATAGCAAAACAGTATTATCGCTATTACCGGGGATATCGATATATATGAGTGGTGTGCGTTCGGGTAAGCGAATCACTACCAGATCCATTCCTGTAATGTCTTGTCTCTGACACCATTTAACAAACTGAACAACAACCTGATCCATATAACCGTGATCCTGCCAATCAGGATCAAACATAGGTGACTTATTCGGTATGCGGATGTATTCAATCAGTACCGGGATTACTGATGTCTCCCATTCATGATTACAAAACGATTCTGTTAATTTTTTATCCATAGATGGTTTTGCTGATTCGTTCGTCAATGTGAGAAACCGATCAAAAAATGGATTTTTACATAGTTTTTATTTTATCTCACAGGATTTATGCTATTTTAAGGTATGCTATACCAGTTCAATTCTTGGAGAAGTAAAATGACTTCCGTATTCCGTATCTTAAGTTTGGCAATGCTTTTTGGTGTTGGTCTGGTCGCTTGTGGTGAAGGTGATTCAGACAGTGCATCTGCCCCTGCTGTGCCAACAGCATCACAGGATGAATCATCTAATGATGCTACTGCTAACAAATTTATGCATGATCAGGACGTGATCTATCAAGATGAGATTTATGCCAATTGGCCTTATAACTAAAGGGTACTCTCCGAAAATGTCTTTTTTTCGCGATAGTTGCGTCAGCTCCTTACTCACAAAAACGCCGGGAGCGTTTTTGGGCAGCTTTAGCTGCTCGAAGAGCAAAAACCAGGGATGGTTTTTGTCCAATCCTCATTCATAAAT
>CAYMPA010000201.1:0-4071 GCA_964392105.1 uncultured Enterobacteriaceae bacterium | reverse complement strand
AGGGAAGGAGGAGGTAGGGTTGCGCCGGGACGCTCACATGGACCTCGGTACCCCCTTTGAGGAGTGTGTGAGCGGTAGAGTCGTGTCGGGAACGAAGACCGAGCAGTTGCCGAGCTGACGCAGCTATCGCGACAAAATCGTCTGGAACAATTTTGGGTGCTAACCCCGTTAGGGGTGAGCCTCAGGGGAGAGGCGAACAAAAAAGATAATTTTCAGAGATACTCATCGTCCCTGGCCCAAACTTGATGTATGCTTTCCGCCCTTTGAAAAAAGGTGTCTTTTTAACCATTGGAAATGAGAATGTGAGCAGGAAAATCTTAATATTGCCCGGTGATGGGATTGGTCCGGAAATCATTGCCCAAGCGGAAAAGGTATTGACCTATTTGATCAATGAGCATGGTTTTGATGTTGAACTTGAGCATGGTTTGATAGGGGGGAGTGCGGTTGATTCAGCAGGTGTGCCGTTACCGGATGAGACACTTGCCAAGGCAAAAGATTCTGCCGCTGTATTGCTTGGTGCTGTTGGTGGGCCTAAATGGGAAACAATTGAACGGTCACTAAGACCAGAACGCGGTTTGTTGGCGATTCGTGTTGGATTAGACTTATTCGCTAATCTGCGCCCGGCGGTTTTATTTCCTCAATTGGTAACTGCCTCGACCTTGAAAGAAAATGTTGTGAATGATCTCGATATCATGATTGTTAGAGAGCTTACAGGGGGTATTTATTTTGGTGAACCACGAGGTATAAAACTGCTCGATGATGGCCAGCGCCAGGGATTTAACACATTGGTTTATAGTGAAAAAGAAATTGAACGCATCGCTCGAATTGCTTTTGATATTGCGAATAAACGTAAAGGAAATATTTGTTCCGTTGATAAAGCCAATGTATTGGAAGCGACGGAGTTATGGCGTGAAGTCGTAACTGACGTTGCGAAAAGATATCCTGACATTGAACTGCGACATATGTACGTTGATAACGCAGCAATGCAATTGGTACGCGATCCAAAACAGTTCGATGTGATCGTAACTACAAATATGTTCGGTGATATTTTGTCTGATCTGGCTTCGATGTTAACGGGTTCTATCGGGATGTTACCGTCAGCATCATTGGCAAGTAATGGCAGTGGTATGTATGAACCGATCCATGGTTCAGCACCGGATATTGCAGGCCAGGATTTGGCAAACCCATTAGCGACAATTTTATCATTATCAATGTTATTGAGATATTCGTTATCGGAATCAACAATCGCTGATCAGATAGAGCAAGCAGTAAGCCAGGTGTTGTCAGAAGGTTCACGTACCAATGATATTTATTCAGAAGGAATGCATCGTATAGGTACAAATGAGATGGGTGATGCCGTTGTTACTGCATTATCATTGATTATGAATTAACAATTAATGGAGATATGAATTAGAAATATATGGCAGATAAAAAATACAATGTCGCTGTAGTTGGTGCAACAGGTGCCGTTGGCGAAATCATGTTGTCTATTTTGGAACAACGACACTTTCCTGTTGGTGAAGTTTGTGCCTTGGCTAGTAGTCGTTCAGTTGGTAAACGCATCCCTTTTAAAGATAAGCAACTCATTGTTGAAGATCTTGAGGCTTTTGATTTCAGTAAAACCGAAATCGGACTTTTTTCACCAGGTGCACCAGTGTCTGCTATTCATGCCCCACGTGCGGTTGAAGCAGGATGTGTCGTCGTGGATAACACATCACAATTTCGTTATGACAAAGACATCCCTTTGGTCGTCCCTGAAGTAAATCCGCATGCCGTTGCTGATTATAAAAACAGGGGTATTATTGCGAATCCGAATTGTTCGACGATTCAAATGCTGGTGGCACTAAAACCAATTTATGATGCTGTTGGTATAGAACGAATTAACATTTGCACTTATCAAGCCGTGTCAGGTACGGGTAAAGAAGCAATAGAAGAGCTTGCGAAACAAACGGCTGACCTCCTAAATGCAAAAGAAATTAAATGTCAGGTTTATCCAAAACAGATTGCATTTAATGTCTTACCCCAAATCGATGTATTCCAGGAAAATGGATATACCAAGGAAGAGATGAAAATGGTTTGGGAAACCAGAAAAATCTTTGAAGATGAATCTATTCTAGTAAATCCAACTGCAGTCAGGGTTCCGGTATTTTATGGGCATTCGGAAGCAGTCCATATTGAGACCAAAGAAAAGATTGATATTTCTGAAGCAAGGAAGTTACTTGAAAAAATGTCGGGAGTGACAGTGCTTGATGAGCATAAGGATGGAGGCTATCCAACAGCAGTAACAGAAGCCGCAGGAGAGGATCCAGTCTTTGTTGGACGTCTCCGAGAAGACATTTCACACCCACGTGGACTGAATATGTGGATAGTTTCAGATAATGTCCGCAAGGGGGCCGCATTAAATAGTGTTCAAATCGCTGAAATTCTGGTAAAACACTACTTATAAACTATAGTTATCGGTAATATATAAAGCACATTCGCAAGTTCTGTTGAGTTAATAATCAGGCTTTAGAATGGTTAGATTGTATTTTAAAAAAGTGTAGGCTTTTGTAGTATAGAGAGTCGTAATTACTTTATAAAACAATAACATAGTGTGCAGATTTATGGATATCTACAAAATATTATTTAAACTGGTGATGATCACTTGCTTGGGTGTCTATGCCGTGGCAGGCTATTCCCTTGCATTATCCGAGGCTGAGCTAAAATCTCATTTAAATCAATTGCTTGATGTTAGAATTGAGTTAATGACTAATGATGCCGCTGAACTTGATGATCTTAAGGTTAAACTAAGTCATTCAGCTGAAAATAATGTTTCTCGATACCAGTTAAAATATGAAGTTTTAAAAAGTGGTGAAGTTAATATTCTCAAGATCACAAGTTATGATGTTATCCGGGAGCCAATTATCGAATTCACACTGGATATCGGTTGGTCTGATGGTCATGTCGTTCGCGAATATTCATTCTTGATTGATACACTACATTATTGAATTCGAGGAAATTAGAAGTAACAATGAAACGTAAAATTTATATTGTCATTTTATTAGCTTTAGCCCCGACTTTAGTATATGCACTCGGTCTGGGCAATCTTGACTTAAATTCAGCATTAAATGAACCATTTGATGCAAGAATTCAGTTACTTTCTCCAACAGCTGACGAACTTGATTCTCTTAAGATTGGCTTGGCTGACAGCGAAGCATTTGCCAGAGCGAAACTTGACCGTCCTTTTGTCTTGAGCAAATTGAGATTTGCAGAACGCCGTTCAGTTGATGACGGTCCTGATTACATACGAGTATTTAGCAAAGATCCAATCCGTGAGCCCTTTTTAAATTTTCTTGTAGAATTGAGTTGGTCTAATGGACGTCTGTTCCGTGAATATACTGTCTTGCTTGACCCTCCTTTATACGATCCTAATGCACGCGCTAGTGAATTTGCCCAGGCAACCGATCTTTCGGCTGAGGCTGTTACAATTGATGATCCCGATCACAAGGTTGTATACGCAGAAGCATTTGAACAACACACTAGTCCAGCTTATACGCCAAGTATAAATTACACCGGTGGTGATTATGGTCCTACAGCAGGATCAGATACCTTATGGTCTATTGCGTCAGCAGTGCGTCCTGATACATCTATCAATGTGAATCAAATGATGTTGGCCTTACTAAGGGCCAATCCGGATGCATTCATTAACCAAAATATAAATGGTTTGAAGCGTGGCCAGATTCTACGCATGCCAAATGAAAGCGAGATTATTGCACTCAACAATGCTGAGGCACTCGCAGAAGTTCAATCACAATATTCTGCCTGGGATGATATTAGAGATAACTTGTCCAGTGTAGTTACCGAACGTCCTGAGATAAGTTCTATCCCTGAGTCACATGTTTCAACTTCAGATGAGGAGGTAGTTCCTGTTGAAGAAGTTGTCGAAACTGATGCGGAATTAAGACTAGTAGCTGCAGAAGATACCGGCGAGGCAACACAACAGGTCTCCAGTGTTGATTCGGGTACAGGCGAAGATCTGGTATTGGCTCAGGAATCTATTCAAGCATTAACACAGGAAAACATTGAACTTAA